>DATBEY010000081.1:0-5326 GCA_036558765.1 Binatia bacterium
TATGGGCGGCAGGACCTTGGCCATCGGAGTACTTTTGTTCAAATAAGCCACATAGCCGTGTCGTCCTTTGGAAGCGGCGGCGGCACCTTCGGCGCTCATGATGAAATTTGCCAGCAGCAGAGCCGCGTTCGGATGAGGAGCCGCCTTCGGGATCGCCAATCCGGCCCACCAGGGCGCGAGTCCATCTGTGGGAAAAATGTTTTGCACTGGAGAACCCTGGGCGCCGGCTTCGAGGATGTCGAAACAGTTCACGACTGCGAGCGGGCGTTCGCCCGTCGCTAACAACGCGACAGTCTCGTCGCTGCTCGGTGCGACGATGACATCGTTCGCGTGCAGCTTGTCAAAGTAGTCCCAGCCGTATTTGTGGCTTATGTACACAATCCAGCCAAAGGTCGGTCCGGCTTCCGGACCGGCAGTGGCAACCTTGCTTTTCCACTTCGCGCTCAATAGATCCTGCCAACTTTTCGGAGCATCAGCCTCATTGAGCGCCTTTTTATTGTAGCCGATGCAGCTGATCAGTAATCTTCTAGACCAAATGACGTCCTCGCCGTCTCTAAACCGATCCGAAACCTGCTCGTTTGCATGAGCAGCTTTCCATTGCTTCAAATAACCCTTCTTTTTCCAGTCGAAAAACACCAGCGGGTTGGTGATGTCCAGAACATCGGAGCGAACCGTATTGGTCTCGAACTCCGACTGAGCCACCTTAAGAATGCGGCCGGTCGATTGCCGGTTGAGTTCGATACTGATGCCATACTTTGCTTCAAACGCCTTCACCGGCTCGGTAAGCGCCGTGCGATCTTCCGATGAGTAAAAAACGACTTTGCCCTCTTTCTTGGCCGCATCCAGTAGCGGATCTTTTGATTGGCCTTGCGCTCGCGCGCTGAAAGCCATTCCAATCAGAATCGCGCAAGCCAGCCTTAGATGTTTGCTTTTCATAGGAGTCTCCCTTTTTTTTGCCGAAGTCCAAAGCATCCATATATATCCTGTTCAGTCACCGTGAGATCACCAAATGCTGAATGGAATGAATGCAGCCGTTTCCGAACAACAGGATTTCTAGCGGGTTTCTATCTATCGCAAAGCTATTTTATTCACAAGGTGCTTCGGCACAGCGCCGCGCAGCACACGAATGACTTCGGCGCAGGCTTTCTGGCGCAATTCCATTTGGGACCGGTTTGTGTACCAGGCGCAGTGGGGGGTGATCACAATGCGCTCTGAGAATCTGAGCGGATGATCACCCTTTGGCGGCTCATGTTCCATGACATCGAGGCCGGCGCCACCGATCCGCCCGTCCATGAGGGCTTGCTGCAGAGCGTCTTGATCCACAAGTTCTCCTCTCGCCGTATTGATCAAACAACTCGTGGTTTTCATCTGGCGCAACGTTTGCGTATTGATGATGTGACGTGTCTTTGCCGTGAGCGGCAGATGAAGCGAGATGAAATCGGCACCGCGCAGTAGTTGCTTCAATGAAACCGGCTTAGCTCCTTTTTTTTGGATCCGGCTCTTTCCAACGTAAGGATCGTGGGCCCATACTTGAAATCCAATCGCCCGTGACATCCGGCATAGCGCTTGAGCGATGCGGCCAAAACCTACTAGTCCCAAGACCTGATCGCGCGGCGATTCGAGCGGTCGCAAAGGAGCGATGTCCCAAGCTCCGCTCTTGATCGCCTGCTGAGCGATCGGTAATTTCCTCGACCAGTTTAGAATGAGAGTGAGAGCGTGGGTGGCCACTTCGTCTATGCAGTAATCAGGAACATTGGCGACATAGATCCCGCGTTTGGTGCATTCGGTAAGATCGACGGTGTCGACACCGATGCCGTAGCGCACGACCGCTTTCAACTCGGGCAGCTGCCGGATAACCGCCGCAGTAATTTTGGGCGCACCACCGCAAAGAATGACTTCTGCGCCTTCGGACGCGGCGATAATTTCTTCTTCCGTTCGTCCTGCGGACTCGGATAGATCGACTCCGAGCGGAGCCAGCGCCCGCCTCTCTACCGATAGATCGCCGTAACGAGCACCGAGGACAGCAACCTTTTTAGGCGTCGATCGCTTCACGACGATGGCTGAGAACCATTCATCACGCCGGTTGTTTCGCGTCAGGCGCGGCCCTGGAGCACATCCAGGTATTTAAGTCCCGTCGCCGTGTTGAAGATGACGATTTCGTCGCGGGGATTGATCCACCGCTGCTTGGCCAGTTGACGCAGCGCGGCAACGCAAGCGGCCCCTTCGGGGCAGAAAAAGATTCCTTCGGCCCGTCCGACTCGGCGAATCTCCGCGAGCATTTCGTCGTCAGAAACGCTCAACGCCGTGCCTTTGCTTTCGCGCAGCGCTCGTAGCATCAGAAAGTCAGCCACTGCCTGGGGGACACGCAGGCCCGAGGCGACAGTCTTGGCGTTTTGCCATGGCTCCGCTATGTTTTTGCCTTCGGCAAAGGCTCTCACGATGGGAGCGCAACCGCTCGCCTGCACCGAAACCATGCGCGGCCGATCTTTTCCAATCCAACCCATCTCTTCCATCTCGGCAAATGCCTTCCACATTCCGATCAAGCCGGTGCCGCCACCGGTGGGGTAAATGATGACGTCCGGGAGCTTCCAGTTGAGTTGCTCGGCAATCTCGTACCCCATCGTCTTCTTGCCTTCGACCCGATAGGGTTCTTTCAAGGTCGAAACGTCAAACCATCCCTCGGCCGCTTTTCTTTCCGCAATGATTCGACCGCAATCGTTGATCAGCCCATCCACCAGAGTCAGCCTGGCGCCGTACTGCCGGACTTCGATTTGGTTCGCCGCCGGCGTGTCCTTGGGCATAAAGACATTGGCTTCGATGCCGGCGCGTGCCGCGTACGCCGAAAGCGAACCGCCGGCGTTTCCAGCAGAAGGAATGGCGATTTTTTTTACTGCCAATTCTTTGGCGCGCGAAACCGCGAGGCAAAGTCCTCTATCTTTAAACGAGCCGGTGGGATTCTGAGCTTCGTCTTTGATCCAGACGCGCCGCAAACTCAACTCCTGGGCCAGTGTTTTGGCTTCCAGCAGCGGCGTGAACCCCTCGCCCAAGGAAACGACATTGGCGTCATCTTCGACCGGTAACAGCTCGCGATAGCGCCAGAGATTGGCGCCTCTGGACTGAAAAGAAGATTTGGTCAGCGCGGCGCTTGCTTTCTCAAGATCGTAACGCACCAGGAGGGGAGCTCCGCACGAGCACAGGTTCAGTAATTGATCGAGTCGGAAACGATTATCGCAGCGAGAACAAACAATCTCTTTTGCAAAGGTCATGGCGTCTCAATCCTAGTGTATTATTTGAAAGAGATCATCTAGGCCGATCGAAACTAGGTTCTCAGTAACAAATTGTCAACGGCGCCGCTACAAAAGAGCTTCACGGAAAGGCGCATCCCGGCGGTGTGCGCTGCTGAATCGTTTCTTTGAAATCTCTTATCAGAGGCATGTTCCTATTCCTTTATGCAACCGCGACGGGCGATAAGCTGCTCAGGTCACACCTCTTCAGTAGTTGCCTCGCCGTAGCTCGGGAAATGAGAATCGTATCCGATTTTATCTGTCTTCTTTGCGTTAAACATCCGTTGTTCACGAGGCCGAAGGTTGTGTTATGGATAGCCTCAAAGTCGTTGCTTTGCGCGCAAGGAGGAAGCACACATGCGCCAACGTTTTAAGATTTTTGATTCGGATACGCACCTCAGTCCAAATGCGGAAACCCTGGAGCCCTATTTCGATGCCAACATACGCAAGCGGCTGCCGGAGTGGGAGAACTGTAAAGTTCCATTTCGTGTGGGCTGGGCCGGCGAGATTTTGCAACCGCCATACCGTCATCGCTATCAGTTTGCAAAAAGATCCGGCTGGCGTCAGAAACTGCGGATTTTAGGCGAAGCGGGGCCGAGGGAACAGGTTCAGCGACATTCCCCGAAATTTATGGGTAGCCGCTTTCCGACACCGGGCGGCGCCGATGACAATGCCGAAGCGCGCATTCGAGATATGGATGAAGAAGGAGTGGATGTGCAGCTTATGCTTCCTCCAACGCCGCCAATTTCGGACGACGTTGAGATTGAGGTTGGATTTATTCGCGCGGGTCACCGCTTTACGAACGACTTTTGTAGTAAATATCCCCACCGGCTCAAATCTCTCATCGTGGTGAGCAATAAAGCGGTTGACGTATCCGTGGAAGAAATCAAAACATGCGCGAGGGCGCCATGGGCCGCGGGGGTCTATCCTCACTTGGATGAAGGAGTTCCCATCGATCACCCGGATCTGGAGCCGATCTGGGCCGCGGCGAACGAAGCCGGGCTCTGTGTCGCGCATCACAGTTTTACCGAGGGTTATCCTGGCTACCGCGACCTCTGGGACAACCCGTTCATTGGCCGGACTGCATCGCACCCGTGGGGTGCGATGAGAGCGATGACGGCGTTCTTCGGCGCCGGTATCATGGATCGATACCCGAATATTCGCTACTGCATCCTCGAGTCCGGCTTTGGCTGGCTGCCGTTTTGGGCAGCGCGTATGGACGATCAAAGCGAATACATCTCTTACGCACTGCCGAAGAATCTGGCTCACAAACCCAGCGAGTACATGACCAGCGGACGCTTTTTCGCCAGCCTGGTGATCCATGAAGGCGAGAAGATGGCCAAAATGGTCACCGACTATCTCGGCGACGGCTTGCTCATGTATTCATCCGATTACCCCCACGCCGAATCCCGCTTTCCGGAGTCCGCCGACAAAGTACTCGCGTGGAAGTCTCTGGGGGAGGAGGTCATGCGAAAAATGCTCTGGGACAACGCGACGAGATGCTTCGGAGAGCCCTAACAATGGGGAGACGTTCAAGCGGTTCAAACCGTTCAAACGCTGCGCTCCGTTAAAACCGTCAGAATTCGCCCGAGATCCGATTCCCTCGCTTATTCCGATGGGAGAGGCGAGCGTGAGGGCGACGGCTTGAACAGCTTGAACGGATTAAACGGTTTGAACGGTTCTTAGTTCCAAGCGGGGACGTTATGGGAGAGATTCTTGGTATTGGTTGTAGTCACGGGCCCGGAATTACGGGGCCGTTGACGCGGCTAACGGATATTTACTTGCGCCGCAATTTGCAAAGCGAACTTACGCCGGCTCCTATGAAGGATCCAAAGAACTGGCCGAAAAAGATGCAGGAGGAATGGGCCGGCGATGAAGGGATGGCCTTCGCTGCGGCGTATCAACGCTTACTACAGCCGGCCTATCGAAAGGCCCGTGAGTGCATCGACGAATTCAAGCCAGATTTTGTTCTCATTTTTGGTGACGACCAGTACGAGGTTTTCAAAGAAGACTGTATTCCACCCTTCGCAGTCTTCGCTATC
>DATBEY010000082.1:0-6310 GCA_036558765.1 Binatia bacterium
CGGGGCAAACAGGACGACGAGCTCACGGCGATCATCCGCAGCAATTGCCGTCTGCCGGAACTGGCAATGGGCGACTTCCGTGCTCAAATCGCCTCGATTCGGACCGGCGAGCGCCGCCTCATCCAACTCCTGCAACGCTACGGCACCAAGGCATTTAAGCAAAGCGTGCAAAAAATTTTCGACCAGAGTGAAAAGATTGCCCGTGCCGCGGTGGAAAAAATTCCCGACGGAGTCTATGAAGCCGAATCCTTCATGGACGACGATGGCGTGAACGTGGGCAAGCATGTGCCCATCAAAGTTCGCGTCGAGGTGCGTGGTGACGAGATGATCGTCGATTTGAGCGGCGTCAGCGCGCAAGTGGCCGGGCCTTACAATTCGGGTTCGACCGCCGGCCGTTCGGCATCGGAGGTCGCTTTTAAATTTCTCACAACGCCGTTGCTTTTGCCGATCAACCACGGCTCGTTCCGGCCGCTCAAAGTGATTTTGCCGCCGGGCCGGATCGTAAGTGCGACGAAACCGGCGCCCGTGCGCACCTGGATGACTGTGCCGATGACTGTGGCGGATACGATTTTCAAAGCGCTCGCGCCGGCATGTCCCGAGCGGGTGATGGCCGGTCAACATGCCGATCTCGCGGTGCCGCGCACGTTTGGTCTCGACCCCAAGACGGGCCGCGCGTTTCACTTTCCCCAGACGCTTTCCGGCGGTGGCTGGGGCGCGCTCTTCGATAGAGACGGACAAAATGCAACGTTTTGCATCAACGACGGCGACACGCATAACACACCGGTGGAAGCGGGTGAAGGCAAAGGTCCGATTTTCATCGCCTACAGAAGGTTGCGCGAGGATTCGGGCGGGCCGGGTAAGTTCCGCGGCGGCCTTGGTGTGGAGCAAGAAGTTCGCGTCGTTGCGCCGGCAAGTGTCCAATCGGCCATGGAGCGGACGCATTGCGCGCCATGGGGACTTCACGGTGGAAAAGATGCGATGGCCAATCGCTTCAGTATCGTGCGCAAGGACGGAACGATACAGAGGTTGCCGACGGGTAAGACCCTCGGCCATGTTGGGCTCGACGGGGGCGACGGTTTTCTAGTCGAAGTGGGCGGCGGGGGTGGATTTTGGCCGCCGACGGAGCGCGATCCCGAGCGCGTGCTCGCCGATGTCCGTTCAGGATACGTTTCGCTGGAAGCGGCGCGGCGCGACTACGGCGTCGTGATTTGGCAGAGTGGACGGAAATTCGAGCTCGACAGTGAAGCGACACGGGAGCTGAGAGGAGTGTCAGGATCAAAGAAAAATTCCTCGCTCTGCTCGGAATGACCGTCATCGATCTGTCATCCCGAACGAGTGTGAGGGAGCTTGTGTCAAATCGTGGTTTAAGAGGCGCGGAAAACAATGAAGAGCACACAAAAACGAATGACAGGATTGATCACAGCGGCCTTATCCTTCGCGATTTTCGCCGCGCCAGGGTTCTCCCAGGAAGCGCGAAGTAAGATCCGGATTTCCTATCCCAATGTTTCCATCTGCTGTTTGGCTCTGTTTGCGGCGCAGCAATGGAAGATCTTCGAGCAAAACGGGCTCGATGTGGAGATCATTCAGATGCGCTCGCAGGCGGCGAACTCCGCATTGGCGAGTGGCGATATTCATTATGTCGCCGGGGTCGGCCCAAATTCAGTCGCGGCCACACTCAGGGGCTTGCCCTCCAAGGCGGTCTGGTTTGCCTCGGAATCATTGATCTACTCGGTCATGGCGCGGCCCGAATTCAAATCGCTAAAAGAATTGCGTGGCAAACGCATTGGGCTGACCGGCCTTGGCGGGACGTCGGATGTCGCGCTTAGAATCGCTCTCGAAGCTGTGGGAGAAAATCCCAAGGATTTTGTCATTGTTGCATTGGGGGCGCCACAGCTCATGAGCGGCCTGGAAAACGGCACCATCGAAGCGGCGGAGCTCAACTCGCCGCTCAATTATCACGCCAAGAAAAAAGGGTTTCGCGAGTTGCTCGACATCAGCCGTTATGTGCAGATGCCGCTCGGCGGACTGACGGCGTCGAACGGCTCGATCCAAAACCGCACCAACGAGCTCAGGCGTGTGATCCGATCGCTGCAACTCGCCAAACGAACCTTGCTGCAATCGAAGGAGAAGGCAATGGATTTGATCATGCGCACCATTCGCGTGGATCGAGAAGTCGCCGACGAAATGTTTGCGGACAATCGACGGAGCGCGGCCGGTAACGGTGTGCCGAGTCGTGAAGGCATGGAACAGATCGTAAAGTCGCTACAGCTTCTCGGGCAATTTACCGGCAGGAAAATCGCCTTCGAGGAAATCGCCGACGGGCAGATCGCCAGAGACGTGGCGAAGGAGCTTGGGTACAAAGTCGATTAGCTTTTCGGCTTAAATCACCGGCTTCTGAAGCACGCCAGATATTTGAGTCCCGCTGCGGTGTTAAAAATCACTACCCATCGGCGATTCTGATCCAGCGGTTGTCGAGCAGCCGGCGAGCGTGAAGGAGCCGGTTGGCTTCTATGCTTCGTCCTTGATCCAGAGCTGGCGGATAGCCGCGCCAACGAACGTGGCATATTCCCGAGGGCGAACAGCTGTCATGAGGGAAGCTCCTCATCGACCTCTATCCTGAATACGGTTCAGCACCAAGAAAGATTCGAACTGGCTGATACCAACGGGCTGGAAAATTATTTTCTTCTGAAATAATGTGGCCAAAAGAGACGGAAACCAACAGTGTTCGATAAGATCGACTGACTTTCTCTTTGACTGCTAATGAGGCTTAGTTTGATTTTGCTCAAGAAAGATTCCTCGCTGCGCTCGGAATGACAAGTATGTAGTATTTGTCTTCTTTAAGGAAGCGAGCGATCTTCCGAACTGGACCAGAGTTTATCACTACCGATGGATCTACGAGGCACACTATGAGCGATCCTCATGCACTCCCCGAAACGCCTGAGCTTAAAGCACTCCACGCGCGTCTTTCAGAACACTCGTTGGCCGGCCATTGGCAAGCGCGCGAAAAGAATCCTGAGCTTGTGCCGTACCTTTGGCCCTGGTCAATGATTTATTCCTGCTTGATGGAATCGGGCGAGGTGGTTCGGCTCGGTGGCATCGACGACGCAGCGAAACGGCGCACGGTGCAGCTCGTCAATCCGGCGCTCGATACAAAGAAAGCAACCACGCGCACACTGCAGATGTCGATACAACTCGTGAAGCCGGGCGAGCGCGCGGAGTGTCATCGCCACAGCGCGGCCGCGCTACGCTTCGTCGTCGAGGGCGACGGCACCGCGTATACCAATGTTGAAGGCGAAGAGATGCTGATGGAGCCGGGCGATCTCGTGCTGACGCCAAATTGGACCTGGCATGATCATTTCAATGCTGGAAAAAGCAATGTCGTTTGGCTCGATGTGCTGGACTCGCATTTGACTCGTTATCTCGATGCCGGCTTCGAGGAAAATTACGCCGAGGGTCCTGCACAACCGATCGTCAGGGGCGATGGCGCCTGCAAGCAACGCTACGGCGCGATTCGCCCGCGCATCACGGGTAGCAGTAGCACCGCCTTGCCGTACAACTACAAATGGCGTGACACTCTTCAGGCGCTGCATGAAACCGCCGCTGCCGGACCTTTAGACGCTCACGATGGCGTGTTGCTCGAGTACAGCCATCCGCTCACCGGCGGCCCGACCATGCCGACGATCGGCTGTTGGGTGCAGATGATTTCCCCTGGGGAAAGTACCGCTCCGCATCGCCATACGAGCAGCACCATCTATCACGTCGTTCAGGGAGAGGGAGTTACCAGCGTGGGAAAATCAAAGTCCGCAATGAAAGATCTCACATGGCGAACGCGGGACTGTTTTTTCGTCCCGTCCTGGAACTGGCATTCTCTCAAGAACGCATCGAGCCAAACCCCGGCAATTATATTTTCCGTAACCGATCGGCCGGTGCTGGAAAGTTTGGGGCTGTTCCGGGAAGAAGAATAGGATTTGCAGTGATGGAGTACTGCAGTGTTGGAGTATTGGGTTTGCGAGACCAGCACTCCATCATTCCATTACTCCAACTTGGAAGGAATTAACGCATGCCACGACAATACAAATGCATCTCCGCCGACGGGCATATCGATCTCAATCCGGACATCTGGCGCGATCGGGTGCAAATTAAATATCGCGAGCGCGCGCCTAGGCGGATCAAGATGCCGAACGGCTCCGACGCCGTCGTGATTGACGGCGGTAAGCCGAATACCATCGGGATCACGCGCAGCGTGCGTGTAGCGCACGCGGAACTCGCCAAGCAAGTACCGACGTTCGAAACCTGCGCGGGCACGGGCACGCCCGAGCAACGTTTGGCGGAACAGGATCAGGACGGCATCGATTGTGAAATTCTTTTTTCACAGATCACGTTTGTGCTGCGTCAGACCCAAGACGATAACCTTTATCGCGATTGCATCCGTGCCTATAACGAGTTTCTCGCCGAGGAGTACATGGCGCCGGCGCCGGATCGATTGGTTTGTATGGGCACGCTGCCGACCACCGGTGTCGACGACGCGATCGCAGAGATGGAGCACTGCGTCAAGCTCGGAATGAAAGGCGTGAAGCTCGACCGCTATCCCAGCGGCAAGAGTTATCCGACGCTGGAGGACGACAAGTTCTGGGCAGCGGCGCTCGATTCGGGAATTGCGCTCACCAATCACAACAACGGGAACATGGGATCCGGAAGAGGCGAGCCCGATTTTCTGTATGCGAAGGATCCCGGTCACGATGTACATCAAAAAGACGCTTTTAAATTTTTCACTCGATTTACGAACGATTGCATGACCGGTTCATTGCAAATGGCCTTTGCAGGGGTGTGGGACCGTTTTCCCGAGCTGAAACTCTATTGGGCGGAAACGATGATCGGCTGGTTGGAGTATGCGCTGTGGCAGGTGGATGACCACTACAAACGGTACATGGGCATGATTCATGAAGCTTGGGGACTGCCAAAATTGGAGCGCATGCCGAGTGAATATCTGAAGGATCGGAACTACTGGGGCTTTCTACGCGATCCGGTGGGCATCACGCGGCGCCAGTGTATCGGGTATGACAAAATCATGTGGGGCACAGATTTCGCCCATGCGGCGAGCGATTTCCCTAACTCGCAAAAGTATCTGGCGGAAGATTTCGCCGGCGTCCCGGAAAACGAATTACGAGCGATGTTGGTGGATAATTGCGTGAGGTATTTTCATTTGGATGGTAGGGACGATTCATGAATCGTCCCTACGTGCGCGGGGTAAGAACATCTGGGGTGCATGACAATGGACAAGGCAATGATTGACGTTGGAACTACCCACGAAGATCTCGAGCGGTTTCTCGCCTCCCATCATCTCGTCGGCGCGGGGCTCAGGCGTGAAGGACGCGCCGCGCCGCGGCAGGGCAATACCGCGGCGCATTGGAAGTGGGACGGCATGTATCGCGGCCTCATGCGTTCGGGAGAGATCGTCACAGTCGGACCCAACGGCATGACGGGTATGCGCTCGGTGGTCGGGATCGAAGCACGCAGTTTTCCGATCTGGATGAACGCGCAGATTTTGATGCCCGGGGAGCGTACCCAGTGCCATCGCAACTTGCGGAGCGAAACCCGGCTTGTCTGCCAAGCACCGAAGGATGCGATATTTGTCTGCGAATACGAAGCTTACCCGATGGAAAGGGGTGACGTGATCATCAGCCCGGCATGGACCTATCACGATCATTGGAACAAGGATACGACGCCAGCAATTTGGATCGACGGCTACGACAATGGCTACAATCCGAACGTAAACGTGAACGAGCGCATGCCCGACGATGATCCCTACGAGGAGATAAAAAAGCCTGCGGCCTACGGTCAGCGTACTCTGGGATTGGCACGGCCGATATCAAACGAACCACCGTTTCCGCTGCCGCCGATACGCTATCCGTGGGCAGGTACCTACGGAGCTTTGAGCGCTCTTAGAGAAAATGGCGAGATTGATCCCTACGACGGCACCATGATCATGCTCGCGAGCCCGGTGGACGGCGGGCCGACTCTGCCGACCATTGCATGGCAAGCGCAGTTGTTAAGCAAAAGGCAAAAGACCTTACCGCACCGCCACAACAGCACGAGCTTCTACTTTGCCTTCGAAGGCGCCGGCACTGTGGTCATTGAAAACGAGCGCCTGGAGTATAAGCAAGGCGATATCTTCGCCGTGCCGGCGTGGAAATGGCATAACCACGAGAATACTAGCGAAGGCGACACGATTCTGTTCTCTATCGACGATTGGCCGGCGATGAAAAAGCTCGGCTTCTACATGAAAGAAGAAGCGCAGGGTTTTTAGAAA
>DATBEY010000083.1:0-4603 GCA_036558765.1 Binatia bacterium
AATCCGATCCCGTGCACTTGCTGCGCCAACGCGTAAGGGTTCTCACGAACTTGGGTGATCGTGCCTGTGCCAAATACGCGGTAGATTCGGAGCGCCAGAGAAGCCCCTACTCCGTGACCTTGCAGAAAAACCATGACGTCCTGCATGCCGCGCTGTTGTTGCCACGCCTGTATGATCCGTCGCGCACGCACTTCGCCGATGCCTTCGACATCCATCACTCGCAGCGGCCGCTCTGACAAAACTTGTAGGGTCTCAAGTCCAAAAGCGGCGACGAGCCGTTTCGCATACGTCGGGCCGATCCCTTTGATCAAGCCCGAGCCGAGATATTTCTCGATTCCTTCGCGCGTCGCCGGATCGACCTTAATCCAGTGATCGACCTGAAACTGCAAGCCATAGCGAGGATGGCGCTTCCACATGCCCGTCACTTTAATCTCTTCGCCTTCGGAAACGGGGAAAACGGTCCCGACAATGGTGATTCCATCGCCGCCTTGCTCGTCCAGGCGCGCCACCGTGTAGTGCGTTTCCGGGTGCTGATAAGTGATGCGCCCGACGGTCCCCTGGATGGAGGTTGTTTCGCTCTGCTTCTCTGCCATAACGACGGATATCCTACGCGAAAGGATCCGGACGGTAAACGCTGCCCTTGCCTTTTGGCGCCATGGCGCTAGAATTCTCTCAACCCGATCGCCCGAATCCTGCCTCGCCATCATGGCGTTCCGGCGCCAATTCCATTGTTAAATCCGCCGACAGTGCCAGCACTTTTGCCGACGTTCCCCAGCGGTAAGACCAGGAGACCGTGAGATGACCACAGACTACATTTGGCTCGAACCGATTCTGATTTTATTCCTGATCCTCGCCAATGGCTTTTTCGCGGCATCAGAAATCGCCATGATCGCTATGCGTAAAAGCCGCATCGATGCTCTGCTCGAGCGCGGGGTCCGATCGGCTGCCGTGGTGGCGCGTCTCAAGGCCGATCCCGATCGTTTCTTAGCCACCGTGCAAATCGGCGTCACTGTCATCAGCACCTTCGCGTCAGCCATCGGCGGCGCGGCGGCGAGCGGTTATCTGAAACCACAGATTGCCGCGTTGCCGTTTTCTTTCGCGGCACGATGGGCCGAAGCCATTGCCCTTCTCATCGTGGTCTTGCCGATATCGTATCTGTCGCTGGTTCTTGGCGAGCTGGTGCCTAAGTCTCTTGCCCTTCGATATTCGGAGCAGATCGCCTGCTTTGTCGCTCGTCCGATCGATTTTGTCGCCCGGATCAGTTCTGTTTTCGTGAAGGCTCTGACCGCATCGAGTAATCTCGTGCTCAGGCTATTCGGTGGCGGCGAAAATGAGACTGCCAGCTTCATTTCCGTCGATGAGGTGAAATCGTTGATCCGCGAAGGGGCGGCGAAGGGTATTTTCAACGAGACCGAGGAGCAATTGATTCATAGCGTATTCGAGTTCACCGATACTCCGGCGAAAGCGGTCATGATTCCGCGCACCGAGATCCACGCATTGGAAGTCCACGCCTCCTTTGCCGAAGTGGCAAAGAGTTTTGTCGAAAGCGGCTTTTCGCGCATACCGGTGTATGAAGGCGAATTGGACAAGATGATCGGCATTCTTTACAACAAGGATGTCTTCAAAGCGTTTCAGGAGAAGAGCGAATTCCGGATTCGCGATCATCTCCATCCCGCTTTTTTTGTGCCGAGCACGCTTCCGATCAGCGAACTGCTGAAACAAATGCAGCGGCGGCGGCTTGCCATGGCTTTGGTCGTCAACGAGTTCGGCGAAGTCGAGGGGCTCGCGACTCTCGAAGACCTGGTCGAGGAAATCGTCGGCGAGATTCGCGATGAATATGACCGTGAGGAAATCGGTCCCGTAGAACGGTTACCGGACGGCTCAATGGTCATTCAGGGCTCGGCTTTGCTGAAGGACCTCAAAGCTGACTTCGATTTGCCGTTTGAAGAATCGCCCGATTACCACACGCTGGCGGGTTTTATGCTGGCGCGGCTGAAACGCATTCCGCGCGGCGGCGAATGGGTCGAGGACAACGGCTATAAGCTGACCATTGTCGACATGGAAGGGAGACGGATTGTCAAAGTGAAAGTGGAGCGCACCGCCGTCTCATAGCCGCGACGAGATTAGTAGCAACGGATCTCGATCTCGTTGCCGTCGGGATCGAGAAAATAGACCGATGTCGCTTGTCCCTGGGCGCCCCAGCGGGAGACCGGACCCTCACGAATCGCAATTTGATTTTCCCGCAGGCAATCGATGGCGCCGGAAAAATCATCGGCGCTAACCACCAGGCAGAAATGGTTCAGATTGCCGTTGCTCTTTTCTCCGCTCACCGGCGCGATGCGTTTTACCGGGAAAAGATCGATGATGGTTCCTTCATTGATGCGAACCGACGGAAATCCGACGGTTCCCGCTTTGAATTGTTCGATCCGTTCACCGCTCAAGCCCAAAACTCTCATGTAAAAATCGAGGGAGCGATGGATGTCGCTCACGTTGAGAACGATATGATCGAGATCTCTGATTTTGATCGGCATGGCTCCCCTCCTGCGTCATTGGCGCACTCACCTGGCCTAGTGCGTTAGTGTAGCCATTTCCTTCAGTAAGATTTTTATCTCCGACGGTGTGCCCACCGTAATCCGCAGGCAGTCTTGCAGACCCGGAAGGTCGAAATAGCGTACATAAATCTTCCGGCGCTTGAGTTCTTCGTAAACGCTCCTGATGTTTTCTCCATTTCTTCGGGCCAAGACAAAGTTAGCCTGAGATGGAAAGACGTGATATCCCAGGCGCGCAAGACCAGCACTGAGCTTTGTGCGGCTGCGTTGAATGCGCTGCGCATTGCGTGTCATCCATGGCAGATCCTCGAGGGCCGCGGTTGCGGCGAGCAGGCTCAGCCGATTCACATTGTACGAGTCTTTCACTTTCATCAAGCCGGCGATCATTTCCTCGTCCGCAAAAGCCATCCCGATGCGCATGCCGGCCAGCGAGAAAGATTTGGAGAAAGTACGCAAGACAACCAAGTTAGGAAGTTGATGAATCAGCGGAATTGTCGAAGCTCCTTCGGTCGCGGCAAAATCGATGTAAGCTTCGTCGACAGCTAAGATGCCCGAAACTGATCGCGCCAGCTTTTCAATGGCCGGCAAAGATATCAGCGTACCGGACGGCGCGTTCGGATTGCACAGCAAAGTGAGCGCCGCGTTCTGCTCTGCCAGCGCAACCGGGAGGGAAAAATCGGCGGGATAATTCACTGCCGCCTTCCTGCCGTCTTGGATCTCCACCAACGTATCGTACAAAGAATAAGTCGGCACGGGATAGGCCACTCGGTCCCTTGGACCGACGAAACAACGGAGGAGCATGGACAAAATTTCATCCGAACCATTGCCGATAATAATATTAGCGGGTTTAACACCGTAAACCCGTGCGGCTGCCGCGCGTAACGTATCGCTCTGTGGCTCCGGATACAGACGCAAGGATGAGTTCACCGCACGTTTCAGGATCGCATAAACTTTCGGTGAGGGGCCATAGGGATTTTCGTTGGTATTAAGCTTTATGACTCCATCGTTTCCAGGCTGCTCGCCCGGTACATAGCCGGCCATGGCAACGATGTTGGGACGGAAATACTTCGGCATGGGTGCGAATTCTATCGGCAGCAAACGTCCATTTCAAATTGATTTAGCAGCCGGATTTTGGTGGCTAACTGCTGACAATTTTGTCCAAGCTTACTGAAGCTGTCCACAATTCGTGGTCTACGAGCGGTCCATTCTGCGGGCGTTTTCGTTTCGACTAAGTCTCTGATATTGAAACATGAAATTTCACCATGGCATGTTTCTGGCTTAGCCGGAGCGTGTTCATGTCGCAAGTTGCCGGTCGGACTACATGAACGGTCTAAACGATGGATGAATGCAAGTCACCTGATCCGCTAGTTCTTTTGCTGAATGAGATCGACATTTTACTCGCTCAAATGCGCTTGATGGAGCTTTGTGTTCAGCAGGCTCAGGCCAAAGCGAACTATGAGAGAGAGCGTACTCAACAGAAACATGAGGCTGAACTGGCAGCCGTTCGTTACACACTCGCGGAAAGTCAGTGCCTGCCGGGCGACGGCTCAGCCGAGGTGAGCGAATCAAAGCGTCGGGAGAATTTGCAAACAATTGAAGATGAGCTGAACCAATCGCGAGTCTCCTATCAGAGCCAAATTGAAAATCTTCAGTACGAAGTCGCCGTCAGAGAACGCGCCTTGACGGAGCGCCAAGAGGCGGTCTCGGCGGTCGAGCTCGCGCTGCACGGCAAAATCCAAGTTTTACAACAAGACCTGGCGCGGCTCCGTTCGGAGAACGCATCCTTGAGAGAGAAGACGGCGCAAGCTGAGGAACTGCGCCGTCAACCCGGCGGCGATCACCAACGCGAGTCTGACTTGCAAAAAGAGAATGGAAATCTGCAGACGGCCTTGTCTGCGCTGCAAGCGCTGCAACGGAATACGGAAGCAAAGCTTGACCAGCTAAGGCTCCAGCTTGCCGAAGCGCAGCTAATCGTCGAGAGTCGGGCGGCCGAAAATGGCCACCTGAAAAAAGAACTCGTCGCTTTGAATCAGCAATTGGCGCAGCATGCTTCC
>DATBEY010000084.1:0-4240 GCA_036558765.1 Binatia bacterium
ACTTCACCCGCGATCCTGAAGCTATGTCCGCCAATCGACGGCGCCAATGAGTAACGGCCTGCCGGCAAAGTCATATGGCAGGTGACACAGTTTGCGTTCGGCAAGGCCGTGTGGACCGAGCTCGCATATTTTTTGCCCGGAAATTCGTAAGCATTCGTGCCGGCAAGCATATCGGCTTGCGGTCCGTGATGCGCTCCCCAGCTATCGGTCGGTATATTTCTTGCCCGCACTTCATCCTTGGGCGTCCGCCTAGCCTGATGACACTGAGCGCATAAGTTAGCTTTATCCTTTTCGAAGACCTGGCCATTGGCGAGCGAAACTTTGGCCACGGTTCTTAAGGAAAAATTTCCGCTGTCGTGCGGTGCGTGGCAGGTAAAGCAACCGATCTCGGATGGATTCGACACGAATTTTTTCGTATCGACTTTGCCGGTTTTCACCCGCTGAATGAAACCTTCGTTGGTGTGGCAGCCCTGACAATCGTCAGCATTCGCATAGCTCGCGTTTCCTAACGTGCGGTGGCCCGATGTCACATACTCGCTGCGCACGCCGCGGACGGGAAATTTCGGCTCGGAACCATGACAATCGACGCAGGCCTTGGGCAGCACCGTTTGCGCCGCTGCATTGCCTAAACACATTACCGTGAGACAACTTAGCGATGATACGAGAGTCACCCACATTAGATGAGAGCGCGTCATGTTTCCCCCTTCAGTGGCCGGTATTTTCTGGAAATGTAGGTCCCGCTGTCAAGTAAAAAAGTCGACGAAATTGATTTATTGCACTTCGATACATAACACGCGGAGAACGAGTGCGAGAGCGGATCTGACGCTTTTGCGCTCCGCTGGCGAGCCGAAGCGACCCAATCGGCTCGTCTCGAGTTTGTTGACAATCCCAGAGTGGCAGTCTACCTTCATGAAAACAGCCTTGTTTTCATCCTGCAGAATTCTTCGTGGACACTTACGACAGTAAAACGGCGAGCCGGATTGTCGGCGTAAGTCTGCGCCAGCTGCAATATTGGGACGAGCAGGATTTCATCCGGCCTTCGGCAAAGCTGGCCGATGGGCGCGGCACGAAGCGCCTGTATTCTTTTCCTGACCTCATTTGTCTCAAGGTTGTGAAGGATCTGACGCGTCACGGCTTCAATCTGCAAAAAATTCGCCGCTGCCTGAAACCGCTCAGAGAGGAATCCTCCCGGACGATGCGCGCCGCCGCCTCGCTCAAATATTTGACTGACGGCGAAGAATTGTTCGTGATCACCGACGACCGCCGGCAGATTCTCGAGGCGATGGAACGGCAGTTTGTGCTGTCGCTCGGCATCGGCAGCTTGGTGCGCGAATTAAATACGCAGGCGCGCCGAATGGCACCGACACTGGCACCCAAGGCGCTAAAAAAATCCCGCCGGACTGACGACCATCTCGCCTCGGCTTGAAGGAAAATGGAACCGGCTAAAATCACACCGATGATGCGCCAGTACTTGCAGATCAAAGAGAAGTACCGGGACGCCATTCTGTTCTTTCGACTCGGCGATTTCTACGAAATGTTTTTTGAAGACGCGCATACGGCGTCAAAAATCCTCGATATCGCTTTGACCTCGCGCAGCAAGAGCGAAGACGGTTCGGTCCCCTTATGCGGCGTACCGTACCATGCCGCCGATCCCTATATTCAAAAATTACTCGATGCTGGGCACAAAGTAGCCGTGTGCGAGCAGATGGAAGATCCCGCCCTGTCGAAAGGGGTGGTCAAAAGAGAAGTCGTGCGCGTGATTACGCCGGGAACCGTCACCGCTGCCGAAGCCCTCGAGCCCAGAAGCAACAATTTTCTCGCGGCCGTAGCCATCGGGCCGCACGGGTTCGGTCTAGCTTTGGCAGATATTACCACCGGCGAGTTCCGTTGCACGGAAATCACCGATGAGGCTGCTCTGGGCGATGAGCTTGGGCGCATTCAGCCGAGCGAGCTGCTACTGGCCAGTTCCGAAACGCGGCTTCGGGAGCGTCTCTACAAAGAATATCCGCTGATTCACTTCACCGCCGTCGCCGACCAGCTGTTTACCGAGTCGGCCAGTAGCCGCCTTTCAGGTCGTTCTCTGGGACTCGCGGAGGAGTATTGCCAAGGCGTTCGAGCGGCCTCCGCCGTTGCGGCCTATCTGGAGGCCAATGCTGCAGAGTCGCTAAAGCTCATCGGCGACCTCGAATTCTACAAAGTCTCCAACTCTCTTTTGTTGGATGAAGCGACGCGAGCAAATTTGGAACTGATATCGAGTCACCAGGGGGACCGCAACGGTTCGCTTCTGGCGCTGCTCGATTGTACTCGCACCGCCATGGGGGCACGCCGGCTGCGCCGATGGCTCTTATACCCGCTGTTGGGACCGAAGGAAATCGTCGCCCGTCACAACGCGGTTCAAGAACTCGTGGAAAATTTTTCGCTGCGCCAGGAACTCAAAGCGGGATTGGCAAAGGTTCAGGACTTGGAGCGACTCGCTGGTCGGGTCGTCTCGGGCAGCGCTCTGCCTAAGGATTTGATCGCGATTAAAGACACGCTCTCGGCAGTGAACGAAATACGTCGGCAGCTCGAAGGCTTTTACGCGGAGTTGCTGACCTGGTTGCACGGAAAGCTCCCAGCCATTCCGGAGGTAGCGGCACTGATCGAACGTGCGATCGTCGATGATCCGCCTTTTTCGCTAAAACAGGGCGGTTTTATGCGCGCGGGTTTCGATCCCGAGCTGGATGAAATTCGCGATATGCGCTTCCACGCCAAGGAATGGATTCGGCGCTTCGAAGCGAGCGAGCGTCAAAGAACCGGAATTGCATCGCTGAAGGTCCGCTACAATCGCGTCTTCGGTTACTATATCGAAGTCACCAATTCGCATCTCAAGTCCGTGCCGCAAGACTATTTACGCAAGCAGACGCTGGCGAATGGCGAGCGGTTTATCACGCCGGAGCTCAAGGAATACGAAGCCAAGGTGCTCAACTCGGAAACCCTCATCGAGAAACTCGAAAGCGCGCTGCTCGATCGAGTGCGCGAACGAATCGCTGCTTTCTATCCAAGCTTAAAGACGATGAGCGATGCTCTTGCGGTCTTGGATGCCTTGCTATCGCTCGCGGAGGTCGCTGAAGCGCGTCATTTTGTCCGGCCCGAGATCGATATCGGGGTCGCCTTGTCGATCCGTGAAGGACGCCATCCGGTTGTCGAAGCAGCCGTCGGTCGCGGCGCTTTTGTCCCCAATGACTGCTTTATTGATCCCGACCGATCTCAGATGATGCTTCTCACCGGTCCGAATATGGCGGGCAAGTCGACCTACATGCGCCAGATCGCCCTCATCGTGATCCTCGCGCAAATGGGCAGTTTTGTACCGTGCGCGGAGGCGCGTATCGGCGTCGTGGATCGCGTGTTTACTCGAATCGGCGCTTCGGACTCACTCGCGAGGGGGGAGTCGACCTTCATGGTGGAAATGAAAGAGACTGCCAATATTCTGCACCATGCCACCGAGCGTAGTCTTATTCTGCTCGATGAAGTCGGACGCGGTACCAGCACCTTCGACGGGATTTCCATCGCATGGGCCGTGGCCGAGGCACTGCACGACATGGACTGCCGGCCGCGCACACTCTTCGCCACGCACTACCACGAGCTCACGGATCTGGTGCAAACCAAGGAGCGCATCAAGAATTACAATTTTGCGGTCAAGGAATGGCGCGGTGAGATTATTTTTTTGCGCAGTCTGATGGAAGGCGCATCGAGTCACAGTTACGGTATTCACGTCGCTCGTCTGGCGGGGCTGCCGGCTACGGTGATCGAGCGCGCCAGAGAAATTCTCGCTCGACTGGAACGAAGTCAGGCAAAGCTCGAAACCTTTGGAGGTGATGTGCCGGCGCAAATGGCTCTGTTCGGTTGCGCTGATGACCGGTTACGTGATCGTCTGGGCGCGCTCGACACCGCGACCCTAACCCCCATTGAAGCGCTTAATATCCTGCATCAGTTGAGCGAAGAGGCAAAGAAACCTCAGTGAAGCAAACCGCAAAACGCACCCTGTTTGGCGCCCGCGTCATTCTGCTGGTCGCGACGGTCTTGCTGTTTCTGCCGGCTGCTTTGGCGCCAGCTGTTGCTGCAAGCGCAGGCGCGCCGTCGAATTCTCGCGCGATACGTAGCAAAGTTCTGGTCACCGGGGTCCGTTCCACCTCATCCGACGGCTACGCGCGCATCACGGTCGACTTGTCTCAGGAAACGAAGTTTGAAGTTGGCCGCCTTT
>DATBEY010000085.1:0-5139 GCA_036558765.1 Binatia bacterium
GAGCCGCGAGGCTGGTTATTCTCCTCCGATAATCTCGCCTTGAACATCGGTGGCGATGACGACCGATTTCGAATCGGTATAGTGCTCGATGGCCTCATCGCCGTGCTCTTTGCCAAGGCCGCTTTGTTTGACGCCCCCGAAGGGCAACTCGTCATAAATGATCTGCGCCGAATTCACCCAGGTGTAACCCGCTTCGATATTTTCAGCTCCATATATCGCCCGGTTGATGTCACGTGTCCAGATCGAGGAGCCGAGGCCGAAGATCGAGCCGTTAGCTTGCTCGATCGCCTGTTCGAGATTTTTTACCCTAATGATCGGCAACGCCGGACCAAAAACTTCTTCTTGGATCATTCGCGAACCTGGATCCACATCGGCCACCAAGGTCGGCTGAAGGTAAAAACCTTTATCGTAATCATCGCCTTGGGGCCTGGTCGCGCCGTAAAGAACTTTTGCGCCGCGTTTCACCGCGTCTTCCACCTGCTCCTCAACTTCCTGGCGTTGCTCCTTGGTATGGAGCGGTCCCATTAAAACACCGGGTTTGAGGCCGTTGCCGACGCTGATCTTTTTGGCTTTTTCGACAAGCTTCTCCATAAATACATCAGCGATACTGTCGAAGAGATAAAGCCGTTTGACCGCCAAGCACGCCTGCCCGCAATTGAAAAACCGGCCGACGGACGCGGCACTCACCGCCCGCTCGAGATCAGCATCATCACATACGATCATTGGATCGCTGCCGCCCAACTCCAGGGTCACATGTTTAAAATCTTTGGCCGCCGACTGCATCACTCGGCGGCCGGTGTCCGTCGCACCGGTAAAGCCGATCTTGCGGACCTTCGGACTGACCAAAAGTTCCTCACCCACGACGCTTCCCGGACCTGTCACAACGTTCAAGACCCCTTTGGGCCCACCGCCGTCTTGAATCGCCTTATCGATGATCTCGCAGCAGCGAATATCGGTCAGCGGGGTGGTGCCGGCCGGTTTGACGACCACCGTGTTGCCCGCCAGCAATGCCGGGCCGAGTTTGTTCCCCATCAGCGAGACCGGAAAGTTCCAGGGTACGATCGATCCGCATACGCCCAGGGGTTTTCGGAGAACCAGCCCATGACGACCGGTATCGAGCATGACGGCGCTGGTGCGCATCGTCTTTGCCATGCCGCCGTAATGATCCAAGGTATGGACAAACCGGCGAATTTCCAAAATCGACTCGCGCATCGGTTTACCCTGTTCTTTGGTCAGGAGTGTGGCAAGTTCTTTTTCTTGTTGAAGAATTGTGTGTCCAGCAGCGAGCAAAATTGCGCCACGCTTGGCTGGAGCCATGGTGGACCACTTTTTGAGCGCGGATTGCGCGACGTCGATCGCTCGGCGGACATCGTTGATGGTGCCTTTGGGCACGGTGTCGACGATTTCACCAGTGGCCGGATTGCGGACTTCTGTGGTTTGCCCGCTCTCGGAATCGACCTGCACGCTGGCGACTAACATTTTTGCCATGATGATCCTCCTGATCCTCTCTCGGAAAATAGAGAAAAATCATGTTCATAGGTGGAAGTCAAGAATTCGTGCTGCGGTAAAATGTTGACAGCAGTGATGTTTATAGTTAGTGCATCGTTGATGCGCGGATCGAAACGGACGAGACGGCGCAATGCATTGGAGCACGCGCTTTGAAGAAATGGCTCAAGCGGATCGGGGCGGGACTGATTGCCCTCCTCATTGTTCTGCAGTTTCTTCCGGTGCAGCAGAGCAATCCCGCCGAACGTGGAGAATTTCGCGCGCCCGCCGATGTTGAGGCGGTCTTACGCCGCGCTTGTTACGATTGCCATTCTCATGAAACCGTCTGGCCGTGGTACGCGAAAATTGCGCCGTTATCATTCTTACTCGCAAACGACGTCAAGGAAGGACGACGGGAAGTCAATTTTTCTACTTGGGAAACGTACAACGACCAGCGCAGGGCACGGAAATTAAAAGAAATCGTCAGAGAGGTGCAAAGCGGCGATATGCCGCCTTGGTATTATGTGCCACTCCATCCAGACGCCAAGCTATCGCCCACCGATAGACAGGCAATTATCAGCTGGGCCAAGCAGGACTGAGAAACCAGCGTCAAACAGCGGCGGCAACTATCAAACTAACTGGGAGGACAAATGACGAATCAGCAAACCGCGGTTGCGGTGTTCGGCGGCGGCTGTTTCTGGTGTACCGAAGCGGTATTCGATGAGCTCCGCGGGGTGAAATCCGTTGTCTCCGGGTATGCCGGCGGAACAACCAAGGACCCGACCTATGAACAAGTTTGCTCAGGTCAAACCGGTCACGCGGAGGCGATCAAGTTAGAATTCGATCCCGCTCAGATTTCATTCCGCGACTTGATGACCGTGTTTTTTGCCACCCATGATCCCACGACTCTGAATCGTCAGGGAAACGACGTGGGCACTCAGTATCGGTCGGCAATTTTTTTTACTGACGAGCAACAAAAAGCCGAGGCTGCGAGCTTTATTAAGGAATTAGAGGAGGCCAAGACATTTACAAATTCAATTGTCACAAGTTTGGAGCCGCTCGCTGATTTCTACCCGGCGGAAGATTACCACCAAAAATTTTACGCCAATAATCCCTATCAACCCTATTGCCAGTACTCGATTCCGCCAAAGCTGAACAAACTGCATAAGCAATTTTCCACATTGCTAAAATCGCACGGTAAATCTGTTTGAACTCTCGCCGCTACGTGTGACATGTTCGGCTTAAGTGCTATCATGGTGAGGCGATGAAATTACAGCTTCGTCGCGCGTAACTGCTGCCCGCGCTGAAAGGTCGTCGACCGCTGCAGTCAGGTTGAGCCTTGTTTGCGCGATCCGAAGTAGCATCCAATCGACCGATAGTTCTGCCACTCAAGTACGATGCCACTAGCAACGCAAAAAATTGAAACCCAGCGTAAACAGAACGAACGCCGTCTGGTGATCGTATCTAATCGGTTGCCGTTCACTCTAACCATCTGCGACGGCATGCTGCAATTTCAGGCGAGCGCGGGCGGACTGGTTACCGGATTGGCTTCCTTTCAGGAATCACGCGAGCACGCTTCTGCACTACCCGTTGAGCATCTTTGGGTTGGCTGGCCCGGTTGCAGTGTCGACAGTTCGCTCCAGGAGCAAGTCGTTCAGGAATCCTTTTCGCGGTGCCGCGGCTACCCGATCTTTCTCAGTGCCGAACAGATGGACCAGTTCTATTTGGGTTTTTGTAACGCGACGATTTGGCCTCTCTTTCACTACTTCACCTCCTACACCGTTTATCAGCCGGGATTCTGGGAGCAGTATAAACAGATCAACAATCTTTTTGCCGACGCTCTCAAGGCGGTCCTGAGACCTGACGATATAGTCTGGGTACACGATTATCACCTCATGCTTTTGCCGCGTCTGCTCAAAGCTCGTCATTCCCAGCTCTCGGTGGGTTTTTTTCTCCACATTCCTTTTCCATCCTTCGAGGTATTCCGGTTGCTGCCGGCCGAGTGGCGCCGCGGCATTCTCGAGGGGATTTTGGGCGCCGATCTGATCGGATTTCATACCTATGAGTACACGCATCACTTTTTGCAGTCCACGCTCCGTCTTCTCGGTTACGAGCATCACATGGGGCAAATCGAGACCGCAGATCACGTGGTCCGCGTCGATACCTTCCCAATGGGTATTGACGTCGAAAAATTCGCTGCCGCCTCCGTCAATGAGGATATCGCCCGGGAAGCGCGCGAACTCAAAGAGATGCTCAGCGGTGTGCGGCTGATCCTGTCCGTGGATCGGCTCGACTATTCAAAAGGAATCTTGAACCGTCTGGAAGGCTTCGAATTATTTCTCGAAATGAATCCCGAGTACCACGGCAAAGTGGCGCTCCTGATGGTTGTCGTGCCGTCACGGATCGGGGTGGTTCAATACGAGCTGATGAAGCGCCAGATTGAAGAGCTCGTCGGAAAAATCAACGGCCGATTCGGCCGCGTCGGTTGGACTCCGGTCGTCTATCAATATCGCCAGGTGCCGTTCACCTCTTTGGCAGCGCTCTATTCGGTCGGTGATGTTTGCCTCGTCACGCCGCTACGGGATGGCATGAACTTGGTTGCCAAAGAATATGTGGCAACCAGGGGTGATGGCGCCGGTATGCTGATTCTCAGCGAGATGGCGGGCGCCGCCAAAGAACTTCCCGAAGCGATTATCGTCAACCCAAACGACCGCAGGGAAATTGCCGCGGCGCTGAAAGAAGCGCTGGAAACGCCCGCCGATGAGCAACAAGCGCGTAACCGTCTCATGCAGCGGCGGTTACGAAGATACGATGTAACACGGTGGGCGCGCGATTTTTTGAGTTCTTTGCTCGGCATGCGCGAGATTCAGACGCCGCTTGAATCCAAACTTTTATCCATCGATGCGACACGCGAAATCTTTCAACACTACCAATCGAGTGAGCGGCGGCTGTTGTTCCTCGACTATGACGGTACCTTGACCCCGCTGGTACGCCATCCCGCTATGGCAAAGCCAGACCGAAAGGTCCGTGAGCTCCTTAAAACCCTAACGGCGAGCCCGAAGAATACCGTCGTGATTGCCAGCGGACGCGAGCGACAAACGCTCCAAGAGTGGTTCGGCTCTTTGCCGCTCGGCTTAGTGGCAGAACATGGTGCATGGATCAGATTGGCCGGACAAGATTGGCAGCACGTCAAGCCGTTCAACACCGATTGGAAGCGCGACTTGCTGCCGATTCTGGAGATATACGCCGATCGTTTGCCGGGAGCTTTTGTCGAAGAAAAAGAAGATGCGGTCGCATGGCATTTTCGTATGGCAGATCCCGAACAAGCTGAACTGCGCGCGCCGGAGTTAGTCGACCATATGAGCCACCTCACGGCAAAGACCGATTTACAAGTCGTGCTTGGGAGCAAGGTCGTCGAAATTAGGCGGGCGGGAGTGGATAAAGGAAGCGCCGCATTAAGTTGGCTCAATGACGGCGGCTACGATTTTATTCTCGGCATCGGCGATGACACGACAGATGAAGATTTCTTCAAGACGATGCCCGCTTCGGCGTTAACGATTCGAGTAGGAATTGCCCCCACCCTGGCACGCTATGCGGTGTCGAGCAGCGCTGAAGTGATCGAACTTTTAGGTGTTCTGGCGCGGGAAGCGCATA
>DATBEY010000086.1:0-5339 GCA_036558765.1 Binatia bacterium
CAGAATCGCGGTGTTCTCAACTAGAATTTTGCCGTCGGCATCCAATGATGGCACTTTGCCGCGCGGATTGATCTTGAGGTAGCCCTCGGTTCTCTGCTGCTGTTTTGCGAGCAGGACCGGTTTCGCCTCGTAGGCGGCGCCGCTTTCTTCGAGACCGATATGCGAAGCCAAAGAGCAAGCGCCAGGACTGAAATAAAGTGTCAGCATCGAAAAACCTCCTCGTTTTTTACTCGGAATGACGTCAGAGAGAAAACCTGTATGCGAGCCTATGCGGTACCGAGCTCTTCTGTCAACTCGCAGGTGTATTTACCTCGTACAATCATGACAAGATATTCCCGATGCAAACATTGACGCGATTTATTTTGCTCTATGCCGCCATGTATGCGGCCTTCGGCGTCGCCTCGCCATTTCTGCCCACATTCATGAGCCGGCGCGGCTTGCCACCCGAGCAACTTGGGCTGGTACTCGCCGCGGGGACGGCCGTGCGACTGCTCACTTCGCCTCTGGCGGGCCGAGTCGGTGATTTGATTCACTCGCTGCGCCGTGTGCTGATCGTTTGCCTCATCCTCGCCGCAACCGTCACTTTGGGTTATCTCGGAGCGCGAGGATTTTGGCTTTTGCTCGGCATGAGTCTGCTCCATGCCGCGTCGTTGGCGCCGATTACTATTTTATCGGACGCATTGGCACTGGGATCGGCGGCCGTGCCGAGCCGTAGTGGAACGTCGAGCTTCGAATATGGTTGGGTGCGTGGCGCCGGATCGGCGGCTTTCATATCGGGCACTTTGGTTTCAGGGCAGGCCGTCGGCGCACTCGGACTCGAGGTAATTGTCGGACTGCAAGCGGCGTTGCTCGCTGCGGCCGCTTGCGCCGCACTGACCGTTCCCGAGCTGAGCTACACCCGCGCGCCCGGTGCTGCTCGGCTCGAGCGCGGCGGTGTGATGGTTCTGCTCCGCATGCCACTGTTTAGAAATATGGTGATCATCGCGGCACTGATTCTCGGCAGCCATGCTATGCACGACGCGTTCGCGGTGATTCGCTGGAGCGACGCGGGAATTAAACCATCCACCGTCAGTGTGCTTTGGTCGGAGTCGGTCGCTGCCGAAGTCGTCGTGTTTTTCGTGATCGGCCCTGCCGCCGTGACGGTTCTTACACCCGCAGGCGCACTTGCCGTTGCGGCCTTGGCGGGCATACTGCGATGGACAGTGATGGCACAGACCACCGATTTGCTGGCGCTTGCTCTGGTGCAGCCGTTACACGGGATAACTTTTGCCCTGCTTCATCTTGCCTGCATGCGTTTGCTGTCGCGCATGGTGCCGAACGGGTTGGAGGGAACGGCACAGGCGATCTACGGCACTGTCGGTATCGGAGCGGCAAGCGCGCTGCTCACGCTTGTTTCGGGTTCGCTCTATGAACGTTTTGGCGCGCAGGGATTTTGGGGTATGGCGTTGCTGTGCATAATCGCGTTGCCCTTGACCTACAAAATCAGAGAACCCGCAATCTCGAATGCAGGCGCTGCTCCTGCGTGAAATATTACCGCCCGGCGTATCCGGGCCCATAAACAACTTTTCCGGGCCGCGCGCCGGTGTGCTGGCCCTTGTCAATGACAACCGCGCCATTGACCAGCACATAATCGATGCCCTTGGGATACTGTTTGGGATTTTCGTAGGTCGCCGCGTCGGCAACCCGATCAGGATCAAAAATGACGATGTCGCCCCAATATCCTTCGTGCAACTGACCGCGATCTTTAAGCCCGAGCACCTGTGCGGGCATCGAGGTCATCTTTCGGACCGCGTCCTCGAGCGTGAGAACTTTTTCATCGCGGCTGTATTTCCCGAGCACGCGAGGGTTGGTGCCGAAGCTCCGCGGGTGGGGCTTGCCGGGATATTTTAGATTGAGGGCGCTGCCGTCGGAGCCGATCGAAACCCATGGCACGCGCATCACAGCCTTGACGTCATCCTCGCTCATGGTGTGATGCACGCCGTGGATGAAAACACCTTCGTCGTAAATCAAATCGAAGCACGTGCTCACCGGGTCTTGTTCGCGGATTTTGGCAATCTCCGCAATCGCCATGCCTTCGAATTTCTTGAGTGCAGCTTTGTCGAGTCGCGCCGCCACGACACCCTCCCAGCCGCCATGCTCATCGACGTATTGATTGAACTCCGGGTCTCGTATGACGCGTTCACGAAACGCAGGATCCTTGAACTGTGAAATCGTTTCGTTGATCGGCGCGTCCTGCACCCAGCGTGGAAAGAGGCGACGCCAGGGATGCTGCATCGCCGTGTATGGATATTGATTGGCAGTGATATCGAGTCCCTCACGGCGCGCCTCTTCGATCTGTGCGATGACCTGACGAACACGACCCCAGTTGGCTTTGGCGCGCATTTTCAGATGATAGATGTGAACCGGAATGGTCGCCTCGCGGGCGATGCGGAGCGTCTTCGCCAACTCTTCCATCATGTCGAAACCTTCGCTCCCGACATGCACGCCATAATAGCCGCCGTATCGCTTGGCGACTTTAGCCATCTCGACGACTTCTTCCGGATTTTCCGGGCCCTTGGCATGCCACGCAGCGGTAAGCCCCAGGGCGCCTTCTTCCATGGCCTGGGCGACCAGGCGATTCATTTTCTCCTGTTCCGCGGCGCTCGCCGGGCGCTCTTCGAAGCCGCAAACCACACGCTTGACTTGCTGCGGCGAAACTCCCGAAGCGATGTTGATCGATACGCCGGCTCGTCTTAACGAGTTGAAATAGCCGCTAAAGCTTGTCCAATCCGTCTCGATGCCGTTTCGTTTCCGATGCTCGAGTCGATATTCCTCCAGAATCGCGCCTTCGAGGGGCGCGACAGTTTGGCTTTCACCGATGATATCCAGAGTGACGCCTTGACGAACTTTGCTTTCGGCATTGCCATCCGCAATAACCGGCTGATCGCTATGGGTGTGCATATCGATAAATCCCGGCGTGACGACGTAACCTTTCGCCGAGATGGCACGCGCCGCCGCCTGTGCAGGGATCTTACCGATATGCGCAATCCTCCCGTCTTTGATGGCGAGATCGCCGTAAAACCACGGATTCCCTGTGCCGTCGATCAACCTGCCGCCGTGAATGACAATGTCGAATTCCGCCATTTCGTTCTCCTCACAAAACTATCTCTCGCGCCTATATCACCGGATTTCTATGGCCACAAGGTATTCAGCGCGATTGCCGCATCGGCGCGACAGGAATATCTATGCTGTGATAAAAACCAGCTTAGGGGTAAACATGATTCGCGAGGAATTTAAAAAAATCCTGCTCGATCAACGCGGCGCGGCGGTGATTTTATGGAGCGGGTTTTTTATCTCCGTGCCGATCTATATCCTCATCGCGCGTCATCTTTTAACCAATCCGCGCCTGGGCACCAGTGTTTCTGTTGCTGAACCGGCGAGAATAATCTTGTGGCTGCTTACCATCGTCGATCTCGGCTATTACGTTTACTGGCGCAAGCACAATTTTTCCGCCGCTGCCATAGGCCGCGGCGCACGAGGGACAAAGCTTCTCCGTGCGCTCGAAGAATTTAAAGGCGCGGCAGAAGAGCGGGCCGCGTACGTGGTCTCAACCTATGTGACCCGCAAGGTAGTGATTTTTGCGATTATCGAGGCGATTGCCGTATACGGCTTGGTGCTCGCGCTCGTCGGCCGGTTTGTCCATGATTTTTATTTGCTTTGTGCGCTGACTCTCGTGCTCCTGGCGGTCGAGTTTCCCTCTGCGCGGTCGATTGCCGCAATGGTCGACGCGGCGGAGCACGAGACAGTGACCCAATAAATCAGCTGGAAGAGTTAGTCTTCGATGCGCCATTTGCCGCGCCGGGTCGCATGACGGAGCGCGGAGTGCAGTTTTTTTAGAAAAATTCGTCTTGGAATCTCTTCAGCGCCGAGCCGATGCATGTGATCCGTGGTCATCTGCGAGTCGATGAAATGAAAGCCCCAAGCTTGTAGCTTATGAACCAAAACCGCGAGCGCGACTTTTGAAGCATCGGTTTTGTGGTGAAACATCGACTCGCCAAAAAAAGCTTTCCCTAAAGAGACGCCATAAAGACCGCCGACCAGCATCCCGTCACACCAAGACTCGACCGAATGAGCATAGCCCAAGCCATAAAGGTTGATGTAAGCTTCCTGCATTTCAGGAGTGATCCATGTGCCGCTCTGGCCCTCGCGAGGCGCCTCGGCACAGGCCGCAATGACTTCGTCGAAGACTCGATCGAAGGTGACCTGAAAAATCTTTCGGCGCATGGTCTTTCTTAGGCTGTGGGACAATTTGAAGCGTTCGAGATCGAGAACAAATCTGGGATCAGGCGACCACCAAAGGATCGGCTGATCCTCCGAATACCATGGGAAAATGCCGACCCGGTAGGCCTCAAGCAGACGGTCGCTCGACAGATCACCGCCGACCGCAATAAGTCCGCTCGGATCGGCATAATCCGGCGGCGGGAAAACCACGTCGTCGACGAGGCGAAAGATTGGCATAGACAATATTCCGACCGCTATTTTATCTCTCCGGCGAATAATTTTCATGCCTTAAGTAAGCTTGCAAAAACGGCTCTGAAAGGCCTATCCTTACACGTGGAGAAAAGGTGATGTTCAAACGGATTGATCATGTGGCGCTTCATGTGTCGGATCTTGACCGATCGATAAAATTTTATGAGCAGCGCTTCGGGTTCAAGCATTATTTTCAGCATACGGCAGGTGGCGGACTGCAGATTGCCTATCTTAGATTGGGCGATACGGTGCTTGAATTGACCCATCATCCAGGCGAGGCACTCTCAGGATTTCATTTTTGCCTCGAGACGGACAATTTCGACCAGACCGTTGAGCGATTGCAGAAGGATGGCGTTAAGCTGATTCGGGCGCCACACGATACTGCGGCGCGGGAGCCGCGGGAAAATGGCTGGCGACGAGTGGTTTTTGGCGGACCCGATGGAGAGCAGATCGAATTGCGGGGATGATAGGCCGTGAGGCGTGAGGGGATATTCTGCAAGCCTTAGGAGTGAGCCATGTCTAATGAAACGAATACGATCCACGTGACGTGTCCTTGCTGCGATGCGACCTTAACCGTTGATCCCGTGCTCGGAGTCGTGCTCGACCATAAATTGCCGGTCAGGCCGCAAATGGCGGTGGCGCTCAAGGACGCCGTAAAAGCCGTCAATGAAGAAGCGAGCCGGCGCGATCAGAAATATCAGCAGATCGCCGAAGCGGAAAAAAACAAATCAAAAGTTCTCGAAGCCAAATTTCAGGAGCTTTTCAAAAAAGCCAAAGAAGAACCTATCACCAAGCCGCTGAAAGACATCGACCTGGACTAGAATTGCTAG
>DATBEY010000087.1:0-9467 GCA_036558765.1 Binatia bacterium
CAGATGAAGATTTCTTCAAGACGATGCCCGCTTCGGCGTTAACGATTCGAGTAGGAATTGCCCCCACCCTGGCACGCTATGCGGTGTCGAGCAGCGCTGAAGTGATCGAACTTTTAGGTGTTCTGGCGCGGGAAGCGCATACTGATCAGCGCTTGAATGTAGCTCAAAAGCCGGCGCCAATAAGCTAATCGATCCCTGATTTCAGCTACCCTGTGTTCCTGCCCGGACAATCAATGGCAGACCGATCAAGGGCAGACACGGTACACTCCCACTTGAACATACTCGCGATCACGAAGATCAAAACCATGGCGCCGAGACACAGATTGAGCACCCACAAGGGCATTTTCACCAGCACCAGTGTCCCAAGAAAAACTCCAACGATCGTCGGCGCGATTAAGCCTTTGAAAACGGCGCAATATCGCGTAGGGAAAACCATCGCGAATCACCTGCGCAGAATCCATGAATAGGTTCGGCAGGATCAAGATCGTTACAGCTGTGCGAATATCCAAAAGGAGTGCCACGGTCGGTGTTGCGATGAGCGGGAAGCCGAGACCGGTGGCACCTTTCACGAATGCGGCAACGAGCAGGGCGAGGGCGACGGTGGGGTAGGTGAAGTCATAAGCCATGACGTGCGCGCGGAGATCTTCTGATGGCTCAAGCGTGCCGATGATACCTCACGAATCGACTACGCCCAGCAAAGGCTCCCTGACTTGCGGATTCTAAGTTGGGGTTGGTTGGCAGCCTCGCATTTAGCGATTGCTAATCATCTCAACGGGGGTGGAAGTTTCGTCAAGCCTTTTGTCTGTTCTTGGTCTGTTTTTCCCCCGTCGCAAAATACTCGCCTTTGATGGCCAAGTCCGCTTCCTCCTCATCTTCTTTACTCCATGCGCCGAGACTGTAGCCGTACCATGGCATCCGCGGCTTGAGCGGCGGCAACTCTAGCTCCTCCCAAATCTGCTTCGAGCGCTCCATGAATTCCTTTTTTGGCAAAGAAACCGGTGTGTAAGGCCAAGGCCGCACCGCGTTAAGCAGCAGCGCTGACGTGAACGCCGATCTGCGATCCTGCTGTTCCGCCCCGGGCGGATAGGTCGATGGATCCAGTCCAGGCATTTTGCCTTTAACAACGGCAACATCTTCTTCCGGCCGCATGTTGTAACAGATCGCCCAGTTGATCATCGCCGGATCGTGAATATCGACATCCTCATCTACGGCGACGCATACCTTGGCATAGCTGCCGGTGTAACCCGCCGTGGCGTTGAGCGCGCGCCAAGCCTCAGCCTTGGTGGCGTTGCGCATCTTAATCACGCAATAGGCTTGGCCGCTGCCGCTTACTTCGTCATGCAAAGCGACATCGATTACGGTGGAATTGCCGCTGTCGTGGCGCAGAAATTTATAGATAATTTTTTCTGTCCCCGTGTGCTTGATTTTGCTCGATTCACTTGGCGGAAACTGGCTCATGAGCGCCGTATAGATCGCATCGCGGCGGTGCGTGATGCAGGTCACTTCCAGGAACGGCGACACGGTGCGATGCCCCATATAGCCCGGGTATTCGCCGAATGGGCCTTCCGGCTCGATCATATCGGTGGGAATTGTGCCTTCAATAATAATTTCGGCAGTTGCTGGCACGAGCAGATCGACTGTTTTTGCTTGAACGACTTCCACTGGCGTTCCTGCCAAGCCGCCGGCCAACCGGTATTCGTCAAAATCGTAGGGGATTTTCGCGGTGGCGGAGTACGCGATGCTCGGCACCACGCCAATAGCGATACACGCCTCAAGGGGCTTGCCTTTGGCTTTGCACTTGCGCCAGTGCTGTCCCATGTGTTGCGAGACAAAGAAACCGCCCGCGCGATTTGGGGCTTTGATCTGACTACGGTAGTTGCCAATGTTGTAAATTCCAGTTTCGAGATCTTTGGTGATCCAGTTAGCCGAGGTCAGATAGGGCGCGTTGTCAAACCCCGGAGTGGAAATCGGCACGGGAATCATGTCGAGGCCATGTCCGTTCAGTAAATCCTGTCCCTGCCAGATTACTTCCTGAGCCGGCGCGCGGGTGACAGTCACGGGCTCGAGCGGATGCAATTGCGCGCGCGCCCAGCGTTCATGAATTTCCCCGGGGTTGCACATCATTCCAATGGCGTAAATTTCGGTGGTCGCAGCTAATGTACCTACCGTCACCGGCATGGCGTAGCGCCGGCTTCTGCTATCGATGACTTTTTCGAAGATAAATGCCTTCCGCTCCGCTTCCTCCAGGCCGCGGAATTGCCAGCGTACGAGCGGCATCAGTTCGGTGTCTTTATTGATTTCGCGGGTGATGCGAATTAGCTTGCCATGTTCGTCGAGCGCTTCTAGATGCGCGCGAAAATCTCGGTAATATCCAGTTTCCGCCATGCGGTGCTCCCTTGAAGGCTGTTTTCTGCCATCTATCAACCGTGCCTCACAGCTTGTCAAGTAAAGTGCTGCAGATTGACGTAGACAAATACTTCCGAAAGGAGAAACAAGCGGAAAAAATTGTCGAAGTTGATGCTTGAGAAGCTCGCTCTCGAAATACGAAATCCCCAACAGCGGGGTTTATCTTGTGCGATTGTGTGCACGTTTGCTACACTGGCCGTTCGATTTTCATGAATAAAAAACTTTCCCCGTACGACAAAAGAAATGACTAGCAAACTGGATCGAACCGCATTGAAAATTGCAGCGCGAACTCGTCTTTTTCGCCAGCCTTGGTCGCAGAAAACCGTCCATTGGCTACGGCTCTTGATCGCATTAGCCTTAATTCTTACTGCGGTATTTACGTCTTGGGCCCCGCATGGGTTGGTTCTGCCGGTCTATTACATTGTCAGTCTGGTTCTGGTCATCGCCCTGCCAGGAAGTCGCGATCGGGTGCTGGTGGCAGCATTGTGCACGGCATTAATGATTGTCGAGCTCGTTTCGTTAGTGGCGCCTTCTGCGGCGCAGTATTCAGGTCATCTTCTCAACCACGGTGTCGCACTCGCGATGCTCTGGACCTTAGTCGTGTCAGTCTCACGGCACCGCCATATGCAGAAATTCGTAGGCGAGAAGGAACGGATAGCCAATGAGCGGCTGGCCCAACTCAATACCGTCTACGCCTCCGCGCCGGTGGGCTTGTATTTCGTCGATCGACATCTACGCTACATATCCGTTAACAATGCACTAGCGAAACTTTATGGGGCTTCACCCGAGTTTTTTGTTGGAAAAACGGTCCGTGAAGCGGTTCCCGAAATCGCCGATAGAGTCGAAGCACACTATCAACGCGTCCTCGATACCGGTGAGCCCGTCATCGACGCAGAATTGCAGAGCAGCTCTCGTGATTCGTCCAAAGCACTCAATTACAGCTTGTACAGTTATTACCCTGTACAGAACAATTGCGGCGAGATGATTGGAATCAATGTCGCAGTGCGCGACATTACTCGACGCAAGCAAGCGGAGTCGGATACACTTTTTTTACTCGATCTTGGCGAAGCGATCCGTTTTGCGGCGGATGGCGACGAGCTCCTTTGGTCTGTGGCTGTGGCTTTGGGCGAGCATTTGAGGATGAGCCGTTGCGCTTTCTTCGAGGTCGTGGGAGAGGGCGGTCGGCTACTCCTGCGCCGTGACTATCATCGACACCTGCCATCTTTGGGCGGCAGTTCCCTTACCGATGCGTTGAGTATGCTGATCAGGGAACCCGTGAATGCCGGCCGAGTGGTGGCGATCTCCGATACTGAACACGACCCACGTGCGACCGAGCATTTAGGCAGCTATCGAGCGGCGAGCATTCGTGCCTGCGCGCTCACGCCGGTGGTTCGCGACGACCGACTTCTGGCTGTTCTGCTGGTCGCAAGCGCTGATCCTTACGAATGGAGCGAACGGGAAGTCATCCTCATTAGTACTGTCGCTGAGCGGTGCATGCTGGCGGTAGAAAAGTTGCGGCTGGACAAGATCCTGCGCGAAAGCGACACCGCTCTACGTGACGCGGATCGGCGCAAAGACGAGTTTTTGGCCACATTGGCGCATGAGCTGCGTAACCCGCTTTCGCTGATTCGCAATGTCAGCGCGCTGCAAAATACGCCGGCCTCTCCCAAAGACGATCCACGGTGGGGACAGGATATTATTGAGAGGCAGGTGAATTATCTCACGCATTTGACCGACGACCTGTTCGACGTCAGTCGAATTACGCGCGATAAGTTGGAGCTCGAAAAGGAGCGACTCAATCTGATCGAAGTCATCCATGCCGCTGTGGAAGCGAGCCGGCCAATAATCGAACAACGGAATCATGAGCTTACTCTCACCTTGTCGGAGCAATGTATCTACGTCGACGCAGACCGTGTCAGGCTCACTCAAGTCTTCGTAAATCTATTGAACAATGCGGCAAAGTACAGCGCGAACGGCGGCCACATCTGGTTAAATGTCGAACAGGCGGGCGATTCAGTGGTGGTGCGAGTAAGGGACTCGGGTATCGGCATCGCCGCCGAAAATCTTCCTCGCTTGTTCGATTTATTCTACCAAGCTGATCGCTCCTTCAACCGGGCGGAAGGTGGGCTCGGGCTCGGCTTAACGCTGGTGCAGCGGCTGGTTGAGATGCACGGTGGAAAAGTAGAAGTCCGCAGTGATGGCTTGAACCGAGGTAGCGAATTCACAGTTCATCTCACCGTTATGCCTGAAGTCACGCTGCTCGGGCACGATGCACCGCCCAATCAAAATGGCCCGACGGTGGATAGGCGAGGAGGGCGGCGGATTTTGGTGGCTGACGATTTTCCCCAATCCGCCGAAATTCTTGCGCGGCTCTTGCGCCAGGATGGCAATATAGTGCAGATCGCGCAGGACGGAGTTGAAGCGATCGAAGCCGCTGCTCAGTTCTGTCCAGACGTGGTAGTACTCGATATTTCGATGCCAAAGCTCGGTGGCTATGAAGCGGCGCGCATTATCCGCGAGCAACCTTGGGGAAAGCGCATGTTTTTGGTCGCGCTTTCAGGTTGGGGACACCAACTCGATCAGCAACGAAGTAAGGAATCGGGTTTTGATGCGCATCTCACCAAGCCCGCGAAATACGAAAAGCTGATGGAAGTGCTCGAGCTAGTCGCGGCGAATGAACAAGCTGAATCGCTTCCTGACCGTGAGCTCTAGATTCGGCGATTCGTTAACCATCCTTCAGCGTTCTTCTAACCAACAAGGATATTCAACCGGCTCTAGCCCGCGCCGGAGAAAATCGCTATACAAATAGCGTAAACAATCGGCTGTTTTCCGGAGGAGGCAGTTACGGCCAAATTGGGTTTTGTCGGTCTAGGTGTCATGGGTAGCCGGATGGCGCGGCGGCTTGTTGCCGCCGGTCATACAGTCACCGGATATAATCGCACCAAGGAAAAGGCGCAACCGCTCGTCGAAGCTGGAATGAAGTGGGCTGATAGTCCGCGTGCGGTGACGGAATCGTCGGACGTTGTCTTCTCCATGATCGCCAACAACCAGGCCTTGCGCGCGGTCACCGAGGGTAACGACGGGATCGTCGCCGGATTGAGCAGCGGAAAAATTTACGTCGAGATGAGCACAGTTAGTCCGGCCGCCGTCCGCGAGCTGGCCCGACAAGTTGAAAGCAAGGCCGCCGAGATGCTCGATGCGCCGGTTTCGGGAAGTTCGATTACTCTAGATGAAGGCAAACTGTCATTTATGGTCGGCGGCAAAAAGCCCGTCTTTGACGAGGTTCTACCGTATCTTCAAGCCATTGGCCCAAAAGCGACCTATGTTGGCGGCCATGGCTTAGCCGCCGCAATGAAAATTGCTACCAACTTGAGCCTGGCCGTGCAGATGCTGGCATTCAGCGAAGGTTTGCTGCTGGCAGAAAAGAGCGGTATCACCCGTGAGACCGCAGTCGAAGTGCTTCTCAACAGTGTTATGGCCTCGCCGATGGTGAAATATCGCGGCCCGTTCGTATTGAAAATGCCCGATGAAGCGATCTTTGACGTTAACATGATGCAAAAAGATTTGTTGCTTGCCTTAGAAATGGGCCGGCAGCTCGATGTGCCACTGCCGACAACGGCGATCACCAACGAAATGCTTACCACCAGCCGCGCCATGGGTTTGGCAAAAAAAGATTTTGCGATTGTGTTCGAAGCGTTGGCTCGTATGGCCGGGATGACGAATGGGTAAATTGCAGTAATGAAATATTGGAGTGGTGGGCTCCAGACAACCAAAAACGTCAAAACTCCATTCGTCCAACTCCCAGTCGTAAGGTTCCATGGTTCAAACCAAAAAGAAGAAATCTCGCGGGCCAAAGCCCGTCTCCGTCCGCGACGAGCGTTGGCTGCATTTCTATCGTCAGATGGTCAAAATCCGGCTCTTCGAGGAAGAGGTCAACCAGCTCTATCTCGGTGCCAAGATGCCGGGCTTGGCTCATCTTTATATCGGCGAGGAAGCGATCGCTGTAGGTGTATGCGAAGCACTGCGCCAAACCGACTACATTACCAGTACTCACCGCGGCCACGGCCATTGTATTGCCAAAGGCGCTACGCTGGACCGAATGTTTTCAGAGCTTCTGGGTAAGGCTGCTGGTTATTGCCGCGGCAAAGGCGGATCCATGCATATCGCCGATCAAGAAAGCGGTAACCTGGGCGCCAACGCAATCGTTGGCGGCAGCGCCGGAATCGCGACCGGCGCGGCCATGTCGGCGCGGATGCGCGGCACGGATCAAGTGGCGGTGTGCTTCTTCGGTGATGGCGCTCTCGGGCAAGGCCTGCTTTATGAAGCGATGAATATGGCAGCACTTTGGAAGCTGCCGGTGATCTATGTTTGCGAGAACAATTTATACAACGAGTATACTCATTACAGCGAAACCACCGCGGGAAGAGTGAGCGCTCGCGCCGAAGCTTTCGATATTCTTACCGAGTCAATCGACGGCCAAGACGTTAAGGTCGTCCATACCGCGGCGCTGAAATGCGTTGCGCAGGCTCGGCGCGGCGCCGGGCCGAGCTTTATCCTGTGTAATACTTACCGTTTTCACGGCCACCATGTCGGCGACATCGACCGTGCTTATTATCGATCCAAGAGCGAGGAAGAACAGTGGAAGAGCAGGCGCGACCCGCTCAAGTTGCTCGCCGACTGGCTCAAAAAAAACAAAATGGCGGATGCCAAGGCGCTCCAAGCCGTTGAAAATGACATTTCGACCGAAATTAAAGCAGCTGTAAACTTCGCGCTTAACGCTCCGTACCCGGAGCCTGAAGAAGTTACTCAGCATGTCTACGCCTAATCGATTTCCCGTCTTGGATTCGGGATTCGGCATTTCCTTCAAAAAGCCAGAATCCAAAATCGACAAAGTTCTATTCGCGCGCTGATAACTGGCTATGGCAGCGAAGACCCAAGACACAGCCGTCAGCGAGGCGAAAGTCAGGGAAATCACTTTTGCCCAAGCGATCAACGAAGCGCTTGCTGAAGAAATGCGCCGCGATCCAACGGTGTTCATCATTGGCGAAGATGTCGCCGAAGCGGGGACACCCTTCAAAGTGCTATCGGGACTGGTAAAAGAATTCGGCACCAACCGAGTGATCGACTCGCCGATTTCGGAGGCAGGCATCGCAGGGATTGGTGTCGGGGCGGCGATGACCGGCATGCGTCCGATTGTCGATATCATGTTCGGCGATTTTCTGACTCTCACAATGGATCAACTGGTCAACCAGGCGGCGAAAATCCGCTACATGTCCGGTGGCAAGCTGAAAGTCCCGCTGGTCTTGCGGACAACCCTGGGAGCGGCGCGTCGTTCTGCCGCGCAACACAGCCAAAGTCTCCATGCTTGGGTGAGTCATATTCCGGGATTGAAAGTTGTCCTGCCCGCCACACCGTCTGACGCCAAGGGCCTGCTCAAGAGCGCAATCCGTGACGATAATCCGGTGGTCTTTTTCGAAGACAAAATGATGTATCAACTAAGGGGGTCGGTGCCCGCGGAAGAATACACGATTCCGCTCGGGGTAGCCGATATTAAGCGCACCGGCACGGATATTACATTGGTGGCGACCAGCAGCATGGTCCAGGTCGCACTGGAAGCCGCCGGCAGCCTGCACGAAGCCGATATCAGCGCGGAAGTTATAGACGTCAGGACCACCGTGCCGCTCGACAAAGATACTTTGATCGGATCAGTCAGAAAAACCAGCCGGGCGATCGTCATCGACGAAGGATACGAAAGCTATGGTGTAACCGCAGAAATCGCATCGGTGATCGCGGAAGGCGCATTTTACTATCTCGATGCGCCGGTAAGGCGCATGGGCGCGATGGACGTGCCCGTACCATTTTCGCCCGTGCTCGAAGATCAGACGGTGCCGACGGCAGAGAAAGTCGCTGAACTGGCACTGGGGCTTTGTAAGAACCGATGAGGTTCAATACATTGAAGCAGTTCAAGTCGGCTAGACCTCCGATTCGTCCAACGAGTTGCACTTTGAATGCTTGAACAAGGAGTTTAGGTCATGGCGTTGAAAACCTTCGGCCTCATGGACGTCGATTGGGAACAGCGGGTCAACATCGAGCGACTGCGCCGCGAACGTCTTGATCGCATCAAGGTGGCGCTAAAAAAGTCCGAATTGGGCGCGCTGCTCTGCTTTGACATGAACAATATTCGCTACATCACGGCGACCCATATCGGCACTTGGGCGATGGATAAACTGGTACGCTTCTCGCTTTTGCCGCAGGAAGACGAGCCGATTTTGTGGGATTTTGGCTCCGCGGCGCGCCATCATCAGATTTATTGCCCCTGGCTCGGCGAGCGCTCGCGAGCCGGGATCTCGACTTTGCGCGGTGCTACGAACCCCCGCTCGGCGTTGGCGAGCGATGTGGCAAAAAAAATCAAGCTGGAGCTGGAGAAACGTCACCTGCAAAACGAACCGGTTGGCGTCGACGTCATCGAGATGCCGGTGCTTTTTGCGCTCCAAGCCGAAGGGATCAAGGTCGTCGATGGCCAGCAGCTTATGCACGAAGTGCGAAAAATCAAAACCCAGGATGAAATCACGCTCTTGAACACCGCCTGCATGATGGTCGATTCCGCCTATGACGAGCTCTATCGATTCATGCGGCCAGGAGTAAAGGAGAACGAATGCGTCGGGGTCGTCAGCAAAGTTCTGTATGACCTCGGTTCAGAGCACGTCGAGGGGGTTAATGCGATTTCAGGTGAGCGCTGTAGTCCTCATCCACACGTCTATACCGATCGTGTGCTCCGCCCGGGCGATCCGGCCTTTTTCGATATCCTGCACAGCTACAACGGTTACCGCACATGCTATTACCGGACATTCGCCGTTGGGAGTGCCTCCGCCGCGATGGTCGACGCCTATAAACGGTGCCGTGATTATATGGATGCGGCGATCAGCATCGTGAAACCAGGCATCACGACGGCTGACGTGGTCAAGCTTTGGCCGAAAGCGGAGGAGTTCGGCTTCGCAAACGAGGAAGCGGCTTTCGCGTTGCAATACGGCCACGGTGTTGGATTATCCATTTGGGAAAAG
>DATBEY010000088.1:0-2713 GCA_036558765.1 Binatia bacterium
CTTGCCTTTCCATTTCGGGTTTGCCAAATCATCGAAGGATTTCGGATCATCCTCTTTCTTCACCAGATTGGTGTTCCATGCTGCCGTGATAATCACTAAGTCGGCCGCCAGCCAATTTTGTCCCTTGAAGTTGGCCGGATAAGCCGCGGCTTCGGGAGGAAGCCAGTCGACCGTCAGCTTCTGATCGACAACTTGCAGGACGTTTTCCAGCGCCATCTGGAAGACGTCCGCGAACACACGCCCGCCGCGCGCCTCCGTAATCGCTCTGGCTGCTAATTTATCCGCTGTCGCATCGACATGATTGACTTTAATGCCTGGAAAGCGCTTTTCGAAGACCGGCAAGATTCTCTCGGCATTGATCTGCGCTAAGGTGCCGTAGAAATTAAGAGTGCCGCCCTCTTTCAACGCTAGCTTGTACAGCTCGTCGAGTGATTGAGACTGCGCCGCCGTCGAAATGCCGCCGAACATAACAGTGACGGCAAAAATAGAAATCGTGAGCCAGCTTTTTTTCTTCATACCCTGTCACCTCCTTGGTAAATTTGTTCACCCGATCCTGCAAGGTTGTCGCAGGCTCGAGCTTTTTTCTTGGCCATCTTGTCGCTATTTTTTTCCACCCTTCAGCGCGGTTTGTAGTTTATTTTTGAGATCCGGACTCATGCCCAAAAATTCCGTCACCAGCTTGTGTATCTCTTCGCCGAATGTCGGATCGATTTCGAGTTTACCTTTGGCCGCGTCGGCTTGCAGCTCTTTGTCGGCAAACACCTTTTCGAATGCGGCTTCGAGCGCCGCCGCTCGGTCCGGCGGCGTTCCAGGCGGCACCACGTAGACTTTGCCGAAGGCGTTCGGTGTGCTCGTGCCGAATTTCAACAGCAGCCGCTGCTCGTCGGTTTTGGCAATCTGCGGTATCGTCGGCACATTCGGCACGATCAGATCTTTGATCGGCTTTTCGGAAAATTGCGCCAGCACGAGCCATTCGCCGTTTTTGATTTTGTCGAAGGAGGTGATCTTGACTGAAGTATACGAGTTGAAGAATCCGTCCACTTCTCCGGAGTCGATCGCCATGCGCACATCCGCCGTACCCTTGTAACCCAGGACGACTTTCAAGTTCGCGCCAAGCACATCGCGAGCGAGCACGGGTGCGTGTTCCACGGTTGAGCCCGGGATACCCCCGACCGTAATTTGCTTGCCGCTAGGACCCAGCAGCTCCTCGAATTTGGTCACGCCTGGTTTGTGCGTCACAATGAAAACGTAGGTCTCGCTGACTGGCACTGCGAGATAACGAAATTTTCCCATGTCAAACTGAACAGCCGGGTTGCCAAACAGTTGCTCTAAAATAATCGGTCCCGAAATATTGCCGATGACCGTGCCATCCTTCGGCGCCGCATTAAACATGTGATTGGCGGCGATGATGCTTCCCGCCCCTGTCATATTGTCGACGATGACATTGGGATTGCCGGGAATGAATTTCGAGATATGCCTGCCGATCAGGCGGGAATACTGATCGTAGCCGCCGCCCGCGGTAAAGCCGACGATAATGCGTATGGATTTACCGCGGTAAAAGTTCGCCACAGCTTTTTCATCGTAGTTCGGCTTTGGCGCCTGAGCCGCCATGCCTATAGCAATAAAAGTCAGTAAGAATATCAATGCGGAAAACGAGAACAGTTTAACTCGCATGCATTACCCCTTGTTCAAACGGCCAGTATTTCGAGCTGCGAACCCTCATATCCTAGACTTTAGACGTAGTCGGCGGAGAGAACTTCACTTCGGAAGCCGAGCTTTACAGATGCTCCAGTTTCTTCAGCGTTGCGCCGTAATCCAGGACCGCCTTTTCGATGGAATAATCGGGCTCGTAACCGAGCTGCTCTTTCGCGCGAGAAAAATCGCTGGCGAGTCGGGAATCGGGATAGGGCATGGGATTTTTTTCTTTGACGAGCGCGATGTTCGATCCTGGATAAGCTTTGCGAACTGCTGCAACAATGTCATCGCCACTGAGCGTAATTCCGTTGCCGATGTGAAAAAGCGTGTCAGTGAATTTGTCCTTGAGCACCGCCAGTACGGTACCTTTGGCGGCATCCTTTCCATAGAGAATCTCCGCGGGTCCGTATGGCCAGCCGATCTTCGCTGGCTCGCCCTTCACCGCAGCGCGAATCATCTGCTGAATCGCGATTTCGCGAGTCGCTTTAAGCGCAGCCGGAGAGGGACCGTAGAGCCCACCGGTGTAACGAAGGCAAATAAATTCGAACCCGTAGCGTTTGGCATAGGCGCGGCCCATGAATTCGCAGCTCGCTTTGGTGGCAGCGTAAATCGACGGCGGATTCATCGGAATCGTCTCATCGATCTTGTGCAAACCCTCGCCAAGCGATCCCAAGTACACCGTTCCTGAGCTTGGGAACACGATCCGGGAGACTTTTTCCAGACGCGCGGCTTCAAAAACGTTGACCGTTCCCATGAAATTCAACCGCACACCGCTGTACGGCCGGCGCTGCACCTCTTCACCGAGAAAAGCGGCAAGATGAATGATCCGATCGCAATCATGATCTCGTAGAGCGGAGATGAGCGCGGGCAAGTCCATCATATCGCCACGGATCGCCGCGACTTTGCCGGGCTCGACACCAACGGCATCGAGCAGGCGCTCATTGACGGCGACATCGTAAACTACCGGCCGCGCACCGCGATCGAGCAACATTTTGACGGCGTAAGCACCGACCAATCC
>DATBEY010000089.1:0-8055 GCA_036558765.1 Binatia bacterium
TTTTTTTCCTACAGAATTCCTATCAACCGAGGGGGTTTACGATGAAGCGTCAATTGGGGCTTATTTTGGCCGTGTTATTTTTGAGCGCCTCTTTCGCTTTAGCGAAAGATTACCAAGTCACCGGGCCGGTGGTAGACGTCAAAGACGATGCTATTATCGTGAAGAAAGGCAGTGAAAATTGGGAAATCGCCCGCGATAAGGACACGAAAACCAGCGGCGAGGTAAAGAAGGGCGATCGGGTAATGGTTAAATACAAGATGACCGCCACGAGTATTGAAGGCAAGGAACCAGCGAAAGGCAAATCCGACACCAAGACAAGCAGCGACAGCAAGAGCAAAACTAAGTAACTCCTATAGATTCCGCGCCTCCACGTGATCTCGGACCCGGGTCGTAAAACGAGCCGGGTCTTTTTTTGCTCATCTTTTCTTTTGTGGACGCTTTTGCTAGGTTCTTAAAGTCATCATTGGAAATTTCTCCATGCCTGCGCATCCGGAAGCCACCATCGTTCATAGCTCTGATCTGCATCTCGGCACAGACGATAGCTTTAGCGAAAAAGATCGTCTTGCGGCATTGCCGAGAGTTTTATCCGCGGCCACCGAAGTGAAAGCCGATGTTGTCGTACTTGCGGGCGATTCCTTTGATAATCATCGCCAGCCGCTAGACCTTCTTGAACGCGCCGCGGGTATGTTCCGAGATTATGCTCGCCCGGTAGTCATTCTTCCGGGGAACCATGACCCGCTAACACCGGATTCCGTTTACCGTCGCGGCGGCCTAGGTTTGATTCCCAATGTTACCATTCTCGGATTGAACGTCGAAAAAGCCGCACTTTTCGACGAGTTTGAGTTGGAGATTTGGGGCCATGCGCATTTCGATTATACGGACATGTCCCCCTTGGCCAATCCGCGTCCGCGTACTACGCGCTGGCAGCTTGCGGCAGCCCACGGTCATTATGTCGATGCCGAGCGCGACCCCAATCGCTTGATCGGCTCCTGGCTGATTCATCGGGAAGAGCTGATTGCCACCGCATCGGATTACGTGGCTCTTGGACATTGGAATCAGTGTACTCAAGTAGGCGACGGGCAAGTCCCCGCGCACTATTCGGGATCGCCGGAATACACAGGCACTGTGAATGTCGTTCGGCTGCGCAGCAACGGAACGGTTGAAATCGGCAAGGCCCCGTTGAAATAGCGCTACTCGTCAATCTCCACACAAGCCGCACTGCACGATCTCGTCCATAGAACCTCTTACGCCGGCAGCAGCAACCGGGCCTCGTCTGCATCGACGACCGGGTTTTTCGGCCGCTTACTTTCGAGCACCCGTACCACCTCGTGAGCCGCGCCCCACTCGCCGCGCTCCGCGGCTTCGAAAGTAACCGCGCCCAAATGCGGCGTCCACAAAACATTGTCGAGCTTCATAAGCGCATGGTTTTTGATTGGCGGCTCATCCGCAATGACGTCGAGGGCGGCTCCGGCGATTCTCTTCTCCTGTAGGGTTGCGCCAAGCGCGCTCTCGTCCACGATTCCGCCGCGGGCAGCATTGATGAGATAGGCCGAATCTTTCATCAGCGCCAATTCCTTGGTTCCAATCATGCCGCGGGTTTCGCGATTGAGCGGACAGTGAATTGTGACAAAGTCGGATTCAGTAAGCAGTTCTTCCAAGGTAACCCAGCGACCGCCCAGCGACGTGACGTGCGACTCCGGAATATAGGGATCACAAACCAGCAAATCCATTTCGAAGGCGCGCCCGCGCAGAGCGACGCGCATACCGATATTGCCCATGCCGACGATCCCAAGCGTCTTGCCCGCCAGCTCTGTGCCGATGAATTTGAGGTAATCGCTCCAGCGATTGTCCCGCACCGCCCGATTCGCCGCATGGGTGTGGCGCACCAGTGCGATCATCTGACCCAATACCAATTCCGCCACGGACACCGCGTTGCTGCCGGGCTGATTGGTCACCCAAATCTTAAATTCCTTGGCGGCTTCCAGATCGACCCGCGAGGGATCGACGCCGACCCCAGTGCGCGCAATAATTTTTAGTCGTCCGCCGCTCCGTTGCATTTGCTCCCGCGTGATTTTTCCCTTGCGGCTGATCACGGCATCCGCGCGGACCACTTCCAATTCCCAGCGCTGCGGCTCGACCCAAGGATTTACGACGACCAGATCTACGCGGTCGCGCAGCCATTTGAGTACTTCCGCTTGAAACTCTTCCACCAACACTCGGCCAAGCGACATTTTCCCTCCTGCTGTTAATGAAGAAACTCAACAACTCATCAGACGGTATTATACAGGCTTGGTAAGCTGCTGTCCTTGACCTAGCCTTGTCTTGTCTTTATAGCTTATCGCGGTGGGAATCCCCCGGATGCCAGCACCTGGCTCGATAAGAAAGCTTAGGCGGGCGAAATCGATCGTCATTTCGGTCGGGCTCGCGGTATGCTCTTTAACAGCCGTTGCCCCGGCCGAACAAGTGAGAACCGTTGTCCCGCGTGCAACCCTCAATTACCTGAGCATACCCGTCGCAGAAGTGAAAGGTTTTTTTCGAGACCAGGGCCTGGAAAACCAAACCATCGTTATTCCCGGCAGCACCGCGATAGCCGCTCTGGTGAGCGGTAACGTGGACTACAGCGGAGCCGGCGGCAGCGGCATGCGCGCAGCGCTTCGGGGCGCGCCCATCAAAGCGGTCATGTTTCAGACTGAAAAAGTGACCTGGTATTTACTTGCCGCACCTGATATTCGGAAAATTTCCGATCTCAAGGGCAAGAAAATTGCCGTGGGCACAATCGGCGATACCCAGGACACGTTGATCACCATGCTGGTCGAGCGCGAAGGCGTTTCCGGTCGCGACATTACTCGCATCGCGATGCCGTCGCGCAATACCACGAATACGATCTTGTCTTTGAAGTCCGGCGCGTTCAGCGCCGCGGTGGTCAATGCGGACGAATCGCTTCTCGGCGAGAAAGAGGGTCTTCGTACGCTCGCTTTCATTGGCGATTTGTTTCCCTATCCGTTTCAAGGTTTTGTCGCCACCGACAAAGCCATTGCCGAGCGACCAAGCGACATCAAGCGCTGGCTGAGAGCCATGGCCCGCGCACTGATGCTTATCCGCGACAAGCCCGAAGAAGCGGCCGATATCGCCTTAAAAAAAATCCCCATGGGCAATGTCAGCCGGCCCCTCGTCATCGAAGGTATTCGGCGTTTCGCGAAAGCTTTGCCGGAGGGAGTTCCTGGTCTCCCGTCCGCGCAAGGAATCAAGAACGTGATGGAATTCGATGTTAAGCTGCCGCTCAAGATCAAAGAGGACGTAAGCCCGGATAAAGTGATGTATCTTCAATTGATGCGCGAAGTCAAAGAAGAGCTGGAAAGTAAACGCTGAGAAACTTCCGAATCCTTGAGCCGAGTCGTCTAATAGCGATGCTCCGAATGGGCTTGAAGCCGCTCGTACTGTTCTGCTTCGCCGTTGCGCTCCTTACCGCTCAGTCGCGCGCTCACGCGCAGGAAAAGAAAAACCTTCGCATCGCGTTCGTCAGCCTTTCGTGGAACAACCAACTGCCCATCCGCGTCGCCATGACCAAAGGTTTTTTCAAAGACCAAGGCCTGACGCTCGAGCCGATCTTCGTCCGCGGCGGCCCAATCGCGATCACGGCATTGGTTTCGGGAAACGTCGATTATGCTAGCGTTGGCGGCGCGCAGGCGCCGATTCGCAGCAATGCTCGCGGCCTTGATCTTCAGATCATTTCCTCGATGTCGAATTATACCAATTACACTCTGCTCGGCAGCAAAGACACCCGCACCGTCGAAGAGCTACGCGGGAAAATTATCGGCGTCACCGGCGCCGGTGCTTTCTCCGATTTCGCCATTCGCATTTACTTGAAAAGAAATAATATGGACCCTGATAAAGACGCAACCCTGCGCGCCATCGGCGGCACCGCGTTGCGCGCGCTCGCTCTCGAGAAGGGCGTCATCGCGGCTGCGCCTTTCTCGGCGGAAGACACCGTGCGATTGCTGGATAAAGGTTTTCCGATGATCGTGAATTTGAACGAAGCGCTGCGCATTCCGCAAAGTGTCTTTGTCACTCGCGGCGAGGTGCTGCAAAAATATCCCGAAACCACGAAAAGATTTCTGAAGGCTGTGATCCTCGGCATGCAGTTCGCCAAGCACAACAAACAGGAAGCAATCAAGATTGGCTATACAGCCGGATTGAAAGGCGAACCCGATGTGGTCAACCGCGCCTACGATCTTTTCAGCCCGGGCTACGCCGCTGATTTGTCCGTCGCGCAAGACGGCATTCAGATCATGCTCGACGAAGATATCCGGGCTGGCGTCGTGGAGAAAAACTTTACATTGGACCGGGTCATCAACGAAAAGATCCTCAAGCAGGCGCAACAGGAGCTCAGAAAAGAAGGACGGCTGAAATAAATGAGCATGCACCGGCGACCCGACGGCTGGAAAGAGGCGTTGACCGGCAGCAAGGTCGATTGATAAGGTTCGCGTTAATGGTTCTAATCGAGCAAGCGTCGGATAGGCCGAGGATACATTCCACATACAATGATTAACCTGGAGGTGACTTATGGCGATCGGACTTTCACACGGCGGCAGTAACGTTTATTCGTCGGCTGAACGCTCGGGCGAACTCTGGGTGGGCACGCAGGACGGGCTGGTCATGTTCACCCGTGACGATGGCGGGCACTGGCGCGAGGGCCGCCGTGCTTTGCGCGGCCAGCACATCAGCTCGATCATTTTTGAGCGCACGAGCGGTACGATCTTCGCCGGCGCGTTCTTTGGTTCCATCCACGCCAGCGCCGACGGCGGCAAAACCTGGGAGCGGCGCGACAACGGCATGCCAGTGCATGATGTTTATAGTCTCGCGTGCAAAGCCGCCGGCGGCAAAGTTCGAGTTTACGCGGGCACGCAACCGGCGCACTTGTTCGTTAGCGAAGATATGGGACATCATTGGAACGAGCTTCCTTCCCTCCGCTCAGTGCCGACCGTAGCCCAATGGACGTTCCCCGCGCCGCCGCACGTCGCGCATACGAAATTCATCACCTTCGATCCTCAGGATGAGAAAACCCTCTATGCATGTATCGAGCAGGGCGCGTTCTTGAAAAGTACCGATGAGGGAAAAAACTGGACCGAGTTGAATACGGTCGGTCTCCTCGCCGATAAAAACCGACCTGTCGAGCACTTTTACGATGTGCACCGTTGCTTAATTGATCCGCGTAACCCTAAGAGAATTTATGTCACCGGTGGCGCTGGACTGTATGTCACGGATACGGGCGGCGGCAGTTGGGAACGCTGGATGTGCCCGGAATGGCCCGTCGATGTTTACCCTGATGGCTTTACCTGGAATCCCAAGAACCCCGACGAAATGTTCGTGGCGACCGCCGAACACAATCCGCAGACCTGGCGCAAAGCCGGAGCGGCGGCGCGAGCCGAGGGAAAAATCTACCGCAGCAGAAACGGCGGAAAAAATTGGCAGCGTCTCGGCAACGGATTGCCAGCAAGCTTGAAGCACGAGTTCGGCGCCCTCTGCTTGTCAGAGTCCAATGGCACGTGCTCGATCTTTGGCGGGACCACCGGCGGCGAACTGTTCTGCAGCGATGATGATGGCGACAGTTGGACGTTGATAAGTTCCAATCTCGCGCCGATCTCAAAAAAGGGACACGAGCGGCTTCTGGCAGCGAGTTGAGACGTAACATTCGGATACGCGTAAGACGCAAACAGCCAAATGTTCATGAGCATCAATGCGGAACGCGCAAGCCCATCGCTCGCGGGCCAACTGCTGAAACAAAGCGAGCACGACGCCGCCGTCACGCCAATGGACGCAGTGATCGAGGCCGCGCGCGCCGGCCGATTTACTGAACATCAATGCTTCAAACTTTTGGCGCGACTCTGGACGCTCAAGCGCCTGATGTACTATGTCTACGGCGGCTGGGCGCAGGGAATCAATTTGAATGAATATCCGCCAGCGGTCGCCTACCTTTTCGGTAAACAGATCTACGACGAATCCACGCATGAAATGCAGTTTTGTGACGAGATGCTACGGCGCCGCTGGGCGCGCACACAGAAGCAACTCTTCGCACATCCGTACGCGCAATTCGGCACCGCGACGCGCGCCGGCGCTTATATCTTTTGCCTTCGCGCCCTCGCCAATTATCCGCAGAACGTACGCATCGCGGCGCTCAACTTGGGCCCCAAGGTCATCGAGCTCGCCTGGATAGAAAAGTTCGCCAAATTTTTCCCTGACGAAGCCTTGCATGCGATTTTTCAAAGCCAGCTCGCCGAGACGCGCAGCCACGTGCTCATGGGAAAATTTCATGTCTTAAAGTTTATTCAGAAGCCAATCGATGCCGAACTCGCCAAACGGCTGTGTGCTGAAACGCGAAGGGATTATCTGTTCTTTATCGAAGAGACCGCGCGCTTCGCGCTTGGCTTGGAGCAGGAAAGAGCCGGCGAAGTCGCGGTATCCGGCGATATCGACTGAATTCGAACCACTTGAACCATTTGAACGACTTTATGCCCGGCTTGAAAATCGCGCACGACAAATGCACCGAATGCCGCATGTGCTACGTCGTCTGCCGCGAAATCAACATCAATGCGGTGGTTGTCTCGGCGACATCGCAGCATTTGCTGGAAATTGACGATCGCTGTACTTACCCGAAATGTACGGTGTGTTTAATGTACTGTCCGGCGGAAGGATCGATTGTCGAGACTGCGACCGGCCGGTCCCTGGTTCCGCCGCCGCCGGAGGCCTGGACCGAAGCGCAAAGATGGCCGCGAATACCGTGAGCGCGCTGCAAGCAGGAAAGAAAGATCTCTCACGGAGTTTACCCTGAGCGCATCGAATCGGTTCGAGATGACAGCAGAGCGATGTTTTGTCATTTCGCGCGAAGCGAGAAATCTTTCTTTACGTTTGAACGGCGCGAACGGATTGATCGGACTTTCACATGCAACCCATTCTCCGTGATTTTTTAGACAAATGGGTCTACCCGACGGGTTTCACCGGTCCGGGAGTCGAGTTTCGCTTGCGCCAAACGGAGCGTTGTCTGCCCTTGTGGGATAAGCTCGTCACGCAGGCGATCGAATTCGCCGAGAAAGACTTAACCTCCGGCAGCGACGAATACAAAGCCGTCCGCGCTCGCGCTGGCTATGCTGCAGAAGGCCCGTTCATGTCTTTGAAGCAGATGTCGACGCAAATTCTTTCCGTGGAAATCGACGAACAGCCAAAATACATCGACTTGCAGCGCATGCGCGCGCGGCAAATTTGGGATGAAGTGAAGCATGGCCAACTCCATGCCGACGTGTTGTTGCGCGGCGGCTTTATTAAACGGGAAGAAGAATTGATGGACGATCCGCGCGCCAATACTCAGCCCAAGCTTTCGTATTTCGGCATGACCGCGATGTTTCCGCACATCCATCCGCTGGCGCGCGCCGGCCAACATTACTACAACGAATCGATGGCCTGCCTCGGGATAAGCGCGACCCTGAGCGTTATCGATGATGATCTGGTGCGCCACCAGCTATACAGCCAAAAAGCCGAAGAACTCATGCATTTCATGGAAGGAAAATATCAGATCGACGCCTATGCGCTCACGCCGGAGGATCAAAAGCCGATTCAGGAGGTTTTTGATTTTCTCCTTCGGCCCTGGGCGCCGGAGCCAAGCCGAGCCCTCGGCGGATCACAATGAACTCACACTTGAAGGTCAGAATCGTCGAAAGCCGCTGTATCGCTTGCGGTCTGTGCCGCGAGGTTTGCCCAGAGCATGCGGTCCATCCGAAAATGCAGGATATTCATCATATGTACGAGATCGTCGAATCTGAATGCACCGGCTGCGGTGATTGCCTCCCCTATTGCCCGGAACCCGGAGCTCTAGAGCAGTATGAGGAGCTAGCTTTCGTAGGTTGATTTTGCTTCGGGGTCGATAAACCGGACCCTTAAATTCGCCAGGAGATTTTTTAATGACCAGCGATCCACGGACTCGCACACTGTCTCAGACCTGCGCCGAACGCGGGCCAAATCGGCCGCTCCATACCAAGGGCGGATCGCCGAACTATTTGGAAA
>DATBEY010000090.1:0-5853 GCA_036558765.1 Binatia bacterium
CGCACGCGTGCGGAAAAGTTTGCCCAACGCGTGCGGCCCTTGATGCAAAACCCGCAAACGCTCGGCGCCGAAGATCTGCTCCGAGCCCTCACCGATTTGGAAATTATCTACGAAGCTTTGGGCCGAGTTGGAAGCTACGCCGGATTACTTTACGCCGCCGATACAGCCAATCCGGTGCATCAAGATTTGGAGCAAAAGGTCGAGCAACGCTCGACTGAGGTTCGCAACTTGTTGCTCTTCTTCGAGCTTGAATGGCTGAAATTCGATGACCAAACTGCCCATCGGTTGCTGGGAAATGAGAGATTGAACAGCTACGCCCATTACCTTCGCAATCTTCGCCGCTATCGGCCGCATACACTGACCGAACCGGAAGAAAAGGTGATTAATGAAAAAAATAATACCGGCCCTCACGCCTTCGGCCGGCTGTTTTCTGAAATAACCTCTGCGCTTTTGTTTACCCTCGATATCGACGGCGAGCAGGAACCCCGCAACTTGAGTCAAATGCTTTCGCTGCTCCACGATTCCGATCGGGCACTGCGCCAACGCGCCATGGAAACGCTCTATCGCGGACTTTCCGAACACGGTCAAGTGCTAAGTTTTATCTATGACACTCTGATTCAAGATCATTTAACCATGGATCGACTGCGGCTTTACAGCGACCCGATGGCGCAACGCCACCTTGCCAATGAAATGGATCCGGGCGCAGTTAAAATCATGATGGAAGTGACGGAGGAGCACTATGGCTTGGCTCAAGATTACTTTCGTCTCAAGGCTAAGCTTCTCGGGCTTCCTCGCATCGCGCTTTACGATCAATACGCCCCGCTCGGCAAAGAAGCGCGTCCTTTTCGCTTTGCCCAAGCACGAGAACTCATCCTTGAAGCGTTCCAATCATTTGATCCTTCTTTTCGGCAACTGGCCGCGGAGTTTTTTGCCAAAAATTGGATCGACGCCGAGATCCGCAAGGGCAAACGCGGCGGCGCCTTTTGCGCAGCGCCTTCGCCAAAGCTGCACCCTTACATCCTTTGCAACTACGATGATCATTTACGCGATGCTATGACGTTGGCCCATGAGCTGGGTCACGGGCTGCATGGCTGCTTGAGCCGCAAGCAAAATTATTTCAATTACGACACGCCGCTCACGACGGCGGAAACGGCCTCAGTCTTCGCCGAGATGCTTGTCTTCGACGATCTGCTCGCGCGGCAAACCGATTCCCAGGCGCAAATCGCGCTGGTCGCCGGCAAACTGGAAGACATTTTTGCCACCGTGTTTCGCCAAAATGTGCTCACGCGATTTGAGGAAACGGCATTTGCGGCAAGACAAGAAAAGCGTCTTACTCCGGAAACGCTCGGACAGCTTTGGATCGAAGCCAATGAAAAATATTACGGCAATGCCGTCGAGATGCCGGACGGCTATCGCTGGGGCTGGTCCTACATCCCGCACTTCATCCATTCACGATTTTATTGCTACAGCTACGTGTTCGGCCAGCTTCTAGTCCTCGCCCTCTACCGGATGTACAAAGACCAAGGCAAAAGCTTTGTGCCTAAGTATCTAACGCTGCTCGAGGCAGGCGGTTCCGACTCGCCCCAGGCGCTGCTTCGGCCGCTTGGTGTCGACATTCACGAACGGGAGTTTTGGCGCAAGGGATTCGCAGAAATCGCAGCAATGCTTGCCGCTCTTCAGAGCTTAATCTGATCGGTATGCCGGAACAGCTCAGGGGAACTCTGATTACCTCATTTTGAAACTCGGCGGCACGATTTCATCAATCCGCTTTCCCGTCCAATGCCACTTCTCGACGCTGTCCCAAACCTGTTCACCCTTGACTTGCACCCTGTCGAGCAGCTCTTGTTCATCCAGACGCAGGTATTTGCCGTTGTCGACCAAGATTTCACCGTCGACAATGACTGTCCGCACATCCCGGCTCACTGCGGTTTCCATCAACGAGCGGATGGGGTCGCGTACCGCGCCGAAGGCGATGTCGCGCAAATTGACGATCGTAATATCGGCCTTGGCGCCCTTCTGTAGGCGTCCTAAATCATCGCGCCCGAGCATCGTCGCGCCGCCCAGGGTAATGGCGTTGTAAACGTCGCGCGGATGACCGGCGAGAAAACTTTTTTCCGCAACGCGAGACGCGATCGCGGCGTAGCGCATATCGGAAAGAATATCTTTGGGAAACGTATCGGTGCCGATCCCCATGTTGATGCCGGCCTGCCGATATCGGTCAAAGGATTCCATCAGGATGCCCAGCTTCAAATATTTCAGTGGGCTGTAGGCCACAGAAGCGCCGGAGTCGGCAATAATCTTCAGGTCGTCGCCATAGGGATAGGCAAGCCAGCTGTGGCCGCTGATAAAGATGCAATGTGAGAGAGAAACCTCCGGATCGAGAAAGCCGATTTTCTGCAGCAGCTCGATCGGCGTACAGCGCTCGCGTTGCATGACCGTATGAAATTCAAAAAGATTGATGGTGGCATGAATCTGCACGCGCACACCGAGTTCGCGCGCCGCTTTGCGCGTTTCCTGCAAAAGCGCCGGCGTACAGGAATCCACGTGCCCTGGAAAAAGCTGCGCGCTGACGCGCCCGCGGCAGGCGCCGTTAAATTTTTTGGCAAATGAGATCGCGGCTTTGAGTCCCTGATTACCGCGCTCGTCATCCCAATCGTACTCTAACCGGCCCTCTCGGTCATGAAAAAAACTCACGTTTTTGTAGCTTGGCCCGGCCGCGCAGCGAATCCCGACCTGGTCGATCATATCCACATAACGCTCAGGCTCGCTCCCCGCGCCGCCGATGTCGAACGTCGTCGTCACGCCGCTCTTCAACACATGGATCAGCGAAAACCGTTGGCCGATTTCGACGTCCTTCAAATGGGCCGCGTGCGCCCCGGCACGGGTCGGTCCGCCGTGCGCCAAGTAGTTGGAGGCAAAGAAGTCGGTTTTCGAGGAGTCATTAAGAATATAATCGCTGGCGTTGATGCCGGAATGAAAGTGCGTATCGATAAATCCCGGAGAGACCAAACATCCTTTGGCATCGATTTTCTTGTCCACCGGAGCTGCATACTCGGCACCGGCGAATTCGATGCGATTCCCCTCGAAGACCACCACGCCGTCTTTGATTACCTCATGCGCTTGACCATTGAAGCCGATCACCCAGCCGCCTTGGATCAGTGTTTTCATTGGACGCCTTTCAAAATGTGCTCGCCTCCCGGAAGATTCACTTACCCCAGAGTTCCTTTAGAAACCCGCTCTTTTCCAATTGCAGAACAAAAGAATTGTCGTAAAGGTCCTCCGCCCTTTTTTTGATCGGAGTACCAAGACTGCGTTGCAGCTCCACCGATTCGGCCACTGCCGCCGCTGGCACGACCATGTGGCGGTCCACGATATCCTTGGTGTAGACGTTGTAGGCAACCTGTAGTGCTTCTTCGTCTTTGATATGCATCATTTTGCTGATCGCCGCCTTCGCTTTTCCGGGGTTGTGTTCCGTGAAATTGACGGCCGACGCAAACCCGGCGACCATGCGCTGCACGGTTTGCGGTTTTTCACGAATCGTTTGTGAGCTCGCATGCAGCGAGCTGTAGATGAACGGAATATCCAGATCGATCAGGCGATAGACAACATTGTAGCCGTCGTTTTTGGCACGCACGTCGAGGGGCGGCGTGATCACTACACCCTGAACGATATTGGCGGTCATAGCTTGATACCGTTCGGTCTGGCTGCCGCCGATGGGCCGCATCGTCACGTCGGGAATGTTGAGCTTTTTCACCAACACTCGCGATAGCCGATCACTCAAATCCCCCGACCGAGCAACCCCCAACGATTTGCCTTTTAGCTCTTCGACTCGATGAATTTCCTTGCGGGTTACGAGAACGTACGGCAGCTTCAACAATGGCGCGGCTATGAGCTTGGCATCCGCGCCCGCGACCATCGCGGGAATCGTCGCATCCGCAGCGCAATAGAGAAACTGAATTTCATCGGCCATCAGCGCCGCCAGTGAGGCACTGCTCCCACGAATAAAGACATGTTCAAGTTTGAAGCCGTATGGGTCGAATAAGCGATTTTCGAGTGCTGTATAGAGATGTGCAAAACCGCCTGACACCGCGCAGGTTGCGATGCGCATGTGGAGCGGTCGCTCGCCCGCTTTGGCGAGATACGGATTTGCGTTTGCCAGCGAGAAAGATGTGACGATCGCCAGGACGATCGCTGCTGAAACACCCGCTAGTCTCCGCATGTCGTTAGAAGCACGGCCACGGTTGATCTACCGCCACATTCGGCGCCGCGGATCATATGCGATTTCCCAAGCCTACTCAATCAGTGCACCGGATGGGGTTAAACCGCAAAACGAAAGTGGATGATATCGCCGTCCTTCACCAAATAGTCCTTACCCTCGAGCCTGAGCTTCCCGGCTTCTTTGCATTTGGCTTCACTGCCATAGACGATAAACTCATCGTAGGTTACGACTTCGGCTCGGATAAAGCCGCGTTCGATGTCGCTGTGAATTTTTCCGGCAGCTTTCTTTGCCACTGTCCCTTTGGTGATCGTCCAGGCGCGCACTTCGTCTTCACCCGTTGTGAAAAAACTTAAGAGATCCATCAGCCCGTACATCGCACGAATGAAACGATCGCGCGCCGGCTCTTCGATGCCAATCTCCTTGAGAAAGGCGGCGCGGTCCTTCTCGTCCAGTTGGACTATCTCCATCTCCAGTTTGCCGGCGAGCGCCAGGCCCTGAAGTCCGCGGCGGCCGAGCTCTGCTTGGTAATCCTTCGGAAGAGGGCGCCCGGCTTGCTCCTCCGCTTGATTGAAAATCACCAGCAAAGGTTTGCGGCTGAGAAACCCAAAGCCAGAAGCGAGATTTTCCTCATCCGCAGTAAGCGCCAGAGTTCTGAGACTTTGCTCGTTTTCCAAGGCTTCATTGCAGCGTTCGAGCAAGGCCTCTTCCTGCGGTCGTGCCTTCTCTTTTTTCAAACGGCTGCGTCGATTCTCGACCACGGTAAGGTCGGCAAGAATCATTTCGGTCAGTAAATCGGTAAGCTCTCTTACTGGATTGGCGGCGCTGCCGAAATCTCTCAAGATGAGCGTGATCGCGTCGACCTCGCGCATTTGCGTCAAGAGCATCTGATTCGATTTGAGATTTTCCTCTCCTTCGTTGGGCGGGAAATCGGTGAATCGGATTTCGGCGTAGGTGGTCTTTTTGGGTTTGAAGATCTGCGACAGTCGATCAATACGAGGATCCGGGACTTTGATCACGCCGAGATGAATCTCTTGTTTTCCCGCGAAGCCCCCGACCTGGGCCTGCAACCCGGTCAGCATGTTGAAGATCGTCGTTTTTCCGGCGCCCCGGTGGCCGATCAGACCCACTTTCATTTAAATTCCTCGTCTTCGGAACAGGCAATCTAGCAGGAAACCCGCGGTGAATAAATGTGCCTTCAACGGCTCAGATTGTTTCAAAAAAAATGCCCAGCTCCCGTGCGTCGCGTTCCAAACGCCAGGGCTGGGCATGATCAGCGTGAAGTGACGAGCTATCGCTTCAGCGCGAGAAATACATTCGAGTCGCCTCGTCGCACCAGGAGTAAAACCGATTCGCCTTTCTTGCTCCGCGCCATTTCCCGATTGTAATCCGCGAGATTCTTGACAGGTCGACGATTGATTTGCGTGACCAAGTCCCCTTCGCGGAGTCCCGCATCATCGGCAGCACTGCCGGGTTTCACCTCGGTAATGACGAGGCCTTCAGCCCGATCTAAGCCCAGGCTCTGAGCAAGTTCCGGGGTCACGGGCTGTACCGCCAATCCCAGATCACCCTCTTGCCCGGTAGCAGCGACTTCGGTGTCTTTCATCTCGCCCACCGTGATCGGAAGCGTCATCTCC
>DATBEY010000091.1:0-8385 GCA_036558765.1 Binatia bacterium
ACGTTAAGACGCATAGCAAAGCAGAATGCGAGCGAATGGCCGCCGGTCACGACCGGCCTGATGCAAGCCGGCGCCACGTCGATTTTTATATTTCCGAGATTTTTGAATGATACGCGAGCGTTAAAATTGCCGCAGATGAAGCGACCGACAAGCTACGGATGCAAAATCTGTCTAGTAATTTTGATTCATGGCCGCTGAACAAAATCCGTTCGCCAAAATTCCAGCCGGATTGAATACGACGGCCGCAGCCGCCTCTTTCATCGAATCTATAAGTTATGGCGCCATTCCGTCCGACGCTGTGCGCATCGGCACGCGCTGCTTGCTGGATGGCCTCGGCCTATTCGTGGCTGGCGCCGAAGAACATTCGGTCGAAATTATCGCCGATGAAGCCGAGCACACCGGCGGCAGGCCGGATGCATTGTTACTTCGGCGCGGCTCAACGAAAGTGCCAGCGCCCGCGGCGGCTCGCGTACTCGGCACGGCGGGCCATGCTCACGATTGGGACGATAGTCAAGTGAGCCTCGACCCGGCGCATGTCTACGGGCTGTTGACGCATCCGACGATTCCGCCATTGACCAGCGCCCTCGTGCTTGCGCAGAAACTGGGCGGCATCGACGGCAAAACTTTCATGCTCGCTTTTCTCACTGGCTTCGAGGTTGAATGCAAAATTTCCGAGTGGATGCTACCGGAGCATTATCTCAGGGGAATGCACTCGAGCGGTACGGTGGGCACTTTTGGCGCGTACGCGAGCGCAGCCAAATTGCTCGGGTTACGAGGCGATCAATTGCGCGGCGGTTTCGGTATCGCCGCCAGCTTGGCCGCCGGGATTCGCTGTAATTTTGGCACAATGACCAAGCCGCTCCATGTAGGTCGTGCGGCAGAAAATGGCGTGACGGCTGCGCTGCTTGCGGCGCATGGTTTTACCGCCGATCCGAACGCGCTGGATGGTCCATGGGGCTTCTACGCGGTTCTCGGGGGCGGTGTGAGCGGCGAAAAAGTTTCGCAAGAATTCGGCAGAATCTGGAGCATCATCGATCCCGGTGTCTCGATCAAACCCTACCCGTGCGGTGTCCTCACCCATCCAACCATTGATTTGATGCTCAAACTCATGACCGAAGCTGACGTGCAACCCGATGACATTGTGAGCGTCCGGGTTTACGCAGGAAGCAATATCTTGAATCCGATTCGCTATCCCATCGCCGCCAACCATTTGCAGGCCAAGTTTTCTCTTCCTGCCGCACTGGCGATGATTGCGCTCGCACGGAAAGCGGGTAAGCGCGAATTTTCCGACGAGTTCGTCGGCTCCGCACCGATGCAAGCGATGCAGAAGCGAATCGCAACAGAGCTCGATCCCGAAATAGAAAAAATGGGCTTCGACAAAATGCGTTCGCGCATAACCATTCGACTCCGGAATGGTCAGAAGCTCGAAGGCTTGGCCGACGAGCGTTACCGCGGCGGCCCGGAGAATCCTCTGACCGATGCCGAGCTGGAGGCCAAGGTGCGCTCGTGCTGCGAAGGCGTTTTGGAACATGCAGCGCAATCGAACCTTATCGATACGGCGCGATCGATCGCGACACTTTCGGACGTCACCAGATTAATGCAAATCATCAACGGCATACCTGGCCCGCTTTGACAGCACAGAACGCAAGATGTCATTTCGACCGAAGGAGAAATCTTTCTCAAAATCCTGCGAGACTTGGACTAAGATTTCTCGCGAAGTTTATCCTGAACGACATCGAAGGCTCGAAACGAGAAATCCGTGAGCCGCTTCGTTGGGTGCGCTGGCCATGCGTGGTTTAAATCTGAAAAGTCGTTATGAATCGCCGACGATTTACTAAGCTCGTCCTCGGCAGCACAGCCGCTACGATGCTGGCGCCCTTCAACGTTGTCCGGGCGCAAAGCAATAAACTGAAGGTCGGCGTGCTACTACCCAAGAGCGGGTTGCAAGGTTTGATCGGTCAGTCCTGCCAAAAAGGCGCGGACCTAGCGCCGGCGGTGATTCGCGACTGGCTCGGGGTCGACATCGAGCTGATGAACGCGGATACGGAAACCAATGTCGATACGGCGCGCACTCGAGCTGAGCGGTTGATCCAGGAGGGCGCGCATTGCTTGGTGGGACCGTTCGACTCCGGGGCGGCCGGCGCAATCGCGCAGGTCTGCGAGCAACATGGCATTCCTTTCGTCATCAATATCGCCGCCGCGCCGCAGATTACCGAGCAAGGTTACCAATTTGTTTTTCGCAATTTTCCCGTCGCCTCTGAGCTGGTCAAAAACGGTCTTACATTAACCGAGGATCTTTTCCGCACCAACAAGATCTCACCGCGCACAGCAGTGTTCATGCACGTTAACGACACGTTTGGCCAAGCGAATGCGAAAGCGATTGCCGCGCTGGTCCCGCAGCTCAAATTATCCTTCCGGCTCATCGAGACGATTTCCTATGATCCGGCGGCTAAAGATTTAACGGTCGAAGTCACTAAAGCCAAAACCACAAAAGCCGACTTCCTGCTTCTCGTTTGCCGCCTGAACGATGCGATTATGCTGCGCCGTGAGATCGTTAAACAGCGGTGGAACACGATGGGTATCGTGAGTCCCGGATCCCCAGGCATGTACGAAAGCCAGTTTTTTCAAACTCTAGGCAAGCTCGCTGACGGTTGTATTTCGAACGTGCCCTGGTTCGATCCGAAATCCTCTTTAACCAAGGCCGTCGAGGCTGCGTTCAAAAAACAAAATCCAAGGGATCAATTGCGCTATCATGCTCTGAATGTCGGCTATACGTTCGAGGCGATTCTAATCGTCGCCGATGCCTTCAAGCGGGCAAAAGCAACACAGGCGGCAACGCTGACCGCCGCGATTCGCCAAACGGAAATTAAAAATCGCATGATGATCGGCGGTCCGATCAAGTTTAATCCCAAAGGCCAGGTCGAAGGCAATCTTTCCGCTTGCATTCAAAACCAGGGACAGAAGCCTGTTGTCGTGCTGCCCGTCGCCGCCGCTGAAGCCAAGCCGATTTTTCCTTGGGCGGAATACAGGAGCGCCTAGGCGATTAAGCTGCGACCGGACCTGCGAGTGACGTGAGTAACAAACGAACTTCTGTGTACCATTGTGCGGGAACGAAGCATCCAAAATTCGTCGCGTCAATACGAGATCCTTCGGCTGCGCCGCAGGATCAGTGACGGTCTTCGCGCACGATGCTAAACCCAAGTATTCGAGCGACCGGTTATTTCAATGCCCTTTGATTTTTCCACTCTCCTCAACGTCCTGATCTCCGGGCTCATGACCGGCCTCGTTTACGGACTCATGGCGCTTGGCTTGTCGGTTATTTTCGGCGTAGCACGGGTCGTGAATTTCGCTCATGGCGAAATGATGGCGCTTGCCATGTATGCCGCAGCTCTTTTGTTTTCAAGGTTCCGCGTCAATCCACTCCTGGCTGTGGTGCCGCTCGGTGCGGCGTTCTTTTGCTTCGGCTATGGGCTGCAACGACTGGTGCTCCGTCCGTTCGTCATTCGCCCTCAACACAGTCAATTTTTGCTGTTGCTGGCGCTTGCCGTCGTGATTACGAGCACTCTGCTCATGGTGTTCGGGCCCGATGCCCGCGCCGTTAACCTCGATGGATTGCTCGAACCGGTTGTCATAGGCGAGCTGCTGCTCGATCAAGCAAAACTTTACGCTGCGGTGGTTGCCTGCGCTGTCGCCGCCGCGCTCTTTGCGTTTTTCCGTTTAACTTACACAGGCACCGCGATCCGCGCCTGCGCTGACAATTGGCTGGGCGCCCAAATCGTTGGCCTGGATGTCGATCGACTCTATGCCATCGCCTTCGGTATCGGTGCATCCTGCGTCGGTGTGGCGGGGTGCATGATGATTTTGCTTGTCGATGTGACGCCGGGCTCCGGTCCCGCCTACACCCTGCTCGCCTTCGTGATTGTGATCGTCGGCGGGTTGGGCTCCATGAGCGGAGCGCTCGTGGGCGGTGTGCTGATCGGAATTTCCGAAGCGTTCGGCGGTTTGTTCATTGCGCCATCCGCGAAAAGCATGATCAGCTTTGCGCTGATGATTATTGTGCTGATTTTTCGTCCGCGCGGCCTGATCGCCGAGAAATCGTGAAGCGCCGCGCGATTCTTCTGGTGATCGGCGTGTTCGGGCTTTTGCTAACTTTGCCCTTATGGGCTAGCCCTTACACGGTTTCGCTCGCAACCTTGTTTTTGTTTTTCGCGTACGCGGGCCAGGCGTGGAATATTATGATGGGCTTTGCCGGCCTGCTTTCGTTGGGTCACGCACTGTACCTCGGGGTCGGCGCTTATACCGTGGCAGCGCTTTATGACCATTTTAGTATCGGCCCATGGCTCGGGTTGTGGGTGGCACTCGCGCTCTGCGGCCTGCTCGCCGCTGCTATGGCCGCCTTGGCTTTTCGTTATCGAGTCGCGGGCGTTTATTTCGCTTTGCTCACCATTGCCTGCGCCGAATTCGCCCGCATCGGCTTCGACCATTTTACCTGGGTCGGCGGCTCCGGCGGGCTTTTCCTCAAGGTGGTTGAGCCCGGTCGCATGGATCTGCTTAATCTGCGCGGGCCGCCGGCGATGTTTTACTATCTAATACTTCTTCTCGCCGGCGCCGCACTTCTGTTGAGCGCCCTGCTACTGCGCAGTCGCGCGGGCTATTATTGGCAGGCGATTCGCGAAAGTGAGGAGGCCGCCGCGGCCCTCGGCGTTAATAGTTTCCGCTGGAAGATGCTTGCGGTAATGATCAGCGGAGCAATGACCGCTTTGGCCGGTATGTTTTCAGCATTCTACTATAGCAATCTTTTTCCCGAACAACTTTTTCACATCAGCCGATCCATCGAGATTATTCTCGGACCGATCATCGGCGGGGTGGGTACTCTTTTCGGCCCGATCATCGGCGCCGCCCTGCTCACGGCGCTCGGTGACGGCGCTACTGAGTTCGTCGCGGCTGTGGGTTGGGATGTTCCGGGCGTCAAACAGCTGGTTTACGGTATTGTGCTTTTCGCAATTGTCGCTTTTCTGCCAGAAGGTATATGGCCTGCGCTCGCACGCAAGCTGAAGCTGTTCCAATGAGCGCAAGCCTGGCTGTACAACAGATCAGCAAATCGTTTCGTGGGCTACAGGCGCTCGCGGATGTTTCTTTTGAAATCCAGCCAAGCACGATCACCGCCCTAATTGGCCCAAACGGAGCCGGTAAGACGACGCTCTTCAACATCATCGCCGGTGCACAAACACCGGATCGCGGCGCGATTGTTCTCGACGGTTGTCGCATCGACGGATTACGGCCGGATCAGATTTGTCGTCTTGGCATTGCGCGGACGTTTCAGATGGTCAAACCTTTTGCCGGTCTGACGGTGCTCGATAACGTCGTTATCGGCGCGCTGAGTTGTTGCACCCGCGTCAAAGAAGCGCGTCAACGCGCTAACGCCATTCTCGACATGGTGGGTCTCGGTCCGAAACGCAGTCGTGCTTCTGCCCTGCTCGCTTTGCCCGATCGCAAGCTGCTCGAGCTCGCGCGCGCCCTGGCGACTCGGCCGAAACTGCTCCTGCTCGACGAGGTTCTCGGCGGGCTCCGCCCTAGCGAATGTGACCGAATGATGGCGCTGCTTCGCGACATCACCGAGCGTGAAGGCATCAGTCTAGTACTGATCGAGCATGTCATGCGCGCGGTCATGGCGTTGGCGCGAACCGTCATCGTCCTTCATCACGGCGAAGTCATCGCACAAGGTACGCCGGCGAGTATCGTCCGCGAGCAGGCGGTGCTCGATTGTTATCTCGGCGAGCCACTGCGTGTGTAAAGCCTGTGCCCGGTTTGTTTTGCAAACCAGATTACGGCTGACTTCCTCTCCCCTTAAGAGACGAACCAGGTGAGGTTCGCTCGCGCAAATGGGAAGAGTATACCGTGACTGTGCAAGATGGCTTTCATCATGACCGTGCTCCTCGAAGTTAAAAATCTCGATCTGTTATACGGCGAAGCACAAGCCCTCACGGAAGTTTCGCTGGAAATTTGCCGGGGCGAGATCGTCAGTATCATTGGCGCCAACGGCGCCGGCAAGTCATCGCTGGTGCGCACCATCGCGGGGCTCGAACACCCGCAGGCCGGCAAGATCTTTTTCGCCGGACGCGACATTACGCATCTCGAACCGCATGCCGTATGCAACCTAGGTGTTGGGCATATTCCGGAGGGCCGTCAGATCTTTCCGTCACTCAGCACCATGGAAAACCTCGCGTTGGGCGCAATGTTACCGCGCGCCCGCACTCAAGCGAAACGAACCAGCAGCGAAGTCTTTGCCCTGTTTCCTAGATTGGCCGAACGGAAAAAGCAGCTTGCGGGAACGCTCTCGGGCGGCGAACAGCAGATGCTCGCTATCGGCCGGTGCCTGATGAGCTGCCCCGAACTCATCATGTTCGATGAACCGTCGCTTGGTCTTGCGCCGGCGGTGGTCAAGCCGCTGCTTGAAGCCATTCGAGCGATAAATCAGCGCGGCGCCACCGTTCTGCTCGTCGAGCAGAATGTCGCGCTTTCACTTAAAATGTCCCAACGCGCTTATGTGCTCGAAAACGGCAGGATCACTATGTCGGGTTCCGGGAGCGACCTGCTGAACGATTCACGAGTGCGCCAAGCCTATTTAGGCATGTGAACGGCCCGATTTTGGCCGAATCGGATTTGCAACGGCAATATTCACAGAGTAATTCATGCACGACTCGGTACAACACCGCGCAGTAAAAATGAGTCGCAGTGGTCGGGAGCAAAGCCGAGAAATCCCCCAATAGCCCCTTTTTGCAAAGGGGACGGGCCGTAGGACCGGGGGATTTTTGCCGCTGATCGGAATTTTCATAAGAGCTAGTGGGGACGCCCGTTCCAACGGTAGACTTTTCCCTCCCGCGTGGTTTTAATCACCTGGAGCGGCAGCGTTCTCTCCAACTCGGCGGGTGATGGGAGATACCATAACCGGTTACCATCATCAAAATACACCAGCACCGTGTTGGCCTTCATCAACTGTTCGCGCAGGGCGTCGAACTCCGCCGCATACTGCTCGTTGGGCTTATACGTATCGGGATTGACTTTGCGCGGAATCATTTGCGCGGGTTTGTTCGCCAACGTGGCGAGAAAGTCGGGCGCATTACTGAAAAACACCAACGGCTCGCGCGCGTTCTTGACAAAGCCGATCAGCTCGGAAGTTCGCCACCGCTCGGTGGCAAAGCCGATACCGTCTGAATAGCTTTGCTTCAACCAGACGCTCCCGTTGATTATCTGCAGCGTCAAAAGTATGGCGATGACCGGCCTCAAGCTGAGCCATGGCATCGATCTCTTCTCCTGCAAATCGGTCGTAATACATAGCGCCAACATCATCACTGCAATATAGGGCAAAGCTAAGGTCCGCGTATCGAAATACAGCGGTTGGTCGTTGAGCGACATGGAAACCAGCAGAAACGAACCGTAGCCGGCAATCCAAAAAACCAGCAGCTGAACGTAATGATTCCTTAAATAACCTTCCCGCGCTAACCCCCAGATGATTGCAAGCAAAACCACGGCAATTATGGTTCGGCTGAGCCATGGAATATTCTCAACAATCGAGATCGGCAGCAGCCAATATCCGGCGGTATCCAGGGCGGGCAATAAATCCTTCAGACCTGGCGGATGAAAACTGAAAGTGCGATTTACGGCATTCCCGGCGGAAAAAAGATTTCTGACGACCCAAACGGCTAATGGGAAAGATCCTAAAATTCCGAATTTGCCCGCGTCCCGCAGCCGGGCGGTCCGGCTGCTTTTGCTCAAGACGAGAATTGCCAAACCGCCGGTCGCCAAAAACGCCAGGCCGACGTATCGCACCACGCAGCTGATGCCGATCAAGAGCGCTGCGCCGTAGAGGCGCGAGCTTTCCCCAGTCGTGAAAAAATCGCCGAGCATTATCAAGCCCAATAAGACAAAACAAATGAAGATCGGTTCGGTGAGGGCCTGGGAACTAATGTAAATCATCGGAAAAGCGGTTAGAGCTAAAAAGCAGGCTAACCAAGACGCCCAAACCGACGAGGTGACACGCTGAACGATCCACGCCGCAAGAAATGCATTGGCGCCATAAAAACACAGACTGATCCAACGCGCTCCGTCCAACGGATCCAATCCGAGCAGCCCGAGCGCGGCGATCATTAGGGAATAAAGTGGTGGGTACTGCGTTACCGGCGCGATTTCCCCTATGTCGTTTAAAAAGCGCACGCCATCGCCGTTGAGAATACTGCGCGCTGTCCCGATGTAGACGATCGAATCCGGGTATAGCCCGATGCCCAAGTGAGTGGCAATGAACATCAACAGGACTCCCAGGCCAATGGAACTCAACATAGCGACCCTGAAACGAATCGAACTGGACGGATGGATAGACATGGTGTC
>DATBEY010000092.1:0-7504 GCA_036558765.1 Binatia bacterium
AGACGACCTTTATGGTTAAATGTGCTTCCGTCTGCAAGAATCAGCTCGACGCCGAATTTTTTCTCAGGGGACTTATCTTTATCGGCGCTGGCCCGAGCGAGCCTGAGATATTCCGCTTCGGCGATCGCGCAGCGAAACAGGATCGGATTGACCTGCGAGATCGTATTGAGCAGCGTGTTTTCACCGCGCCCCACCAGGCTGCCGACTTTTTTCTGCGTTGTGCCGATCAGTCCATCGACAGGGGCAGTGATCGTGGTGTAGGCAAGATCGAGTTTCGCCTTGTCGACCATCGCATCGTAAGCTGTGACCTGAAAACGGGCGGCCTCTTGAGCGGACAAAGCATTGTCCAGCTCCTGTTGGCTGACCGCTTTCTCCGCCGCCAGAGGCTTATAGCGCGCCACATCATTGTTGGTCTTGTCTAAGCGAGCCTTCGCAGTCGACAGATTGGCCTGGGCTTGAGAAAGCGCCGCTTGAAACGGCTGAGGATCTATCTTGTAGAGAACCTGACCTTTTTTAACGAACGAGCCTTCGGTGAAGTTCATGGAAGTGAGATACCCCTCGACGCGAGCGCGAATCTCGACATCTTCGGAACCCAAGGTGCTGCCGACAAGCTCGATGTAAATCGGCACGTCTTTTTGCACTACCTCTGCAACCGTGACTTCCGGCGGTGGTGGCGGGGGCGGTTCTTCCTTTGAGCATCCAGTAACTGCGGCGAGGATTACAAAAAGAACAAGAGCCGCTGAGAAGACGGTCGACCGACCTCGAATCGACCTGACAATTTCAAGGTTCACGTGATCCTCCAAAAACGTTCTGATTCAAATCGTTTGCCGAGTTCGTCATTGCAGCTACTCATTCCCAACCTAATCCGAACTACGCGAGCTATCAGAACACGCGTCATAATTAGCCGAATCTAAAAATTCTAGATATTGGACCTTAGTCCAATGTTAGCGGGCGAACGGTCACGAGTTTTCGTCGCGATCGTTGCATACCTCAGTCGACCCAGTGGAGCACGTTGCGCATGATGGACCAGCGCGGCTGGCGTTTGCCCGCCTGCTTGCCCAGAATCCAGTGGCCGTAAAGTGCATCAATGGTCCCGTCGCGGCGCTTCAGTTCGATCCAGGTGTTAAGAAAAGCTGCAAAGTCCTTATCGCGCCGCGCCACCGGATACGCGAGCGGTATCTTGACGGTGCCCGGTTCAGGGACGACCACTGCGTATTTCGGATAAAGTAAACTCAGCACCGAACCGCGTTCGGCGGGAAGAACTACGGCGTCAAAGATTCCCTTTGCCAAACCAGCCTCGATTTGCTTCATCGAGTTCAGCACCGAAAGCTTCAGCGCTGGCGCGCGCGCTTTTATCGCACCGATGAAGTACGGCAGTTCAGGAATCGCTACGGAAAAATCGCCGAGCTCTCGAATGGCAGCCCAATTGGAAAATGTTTGACGCAATTCGTCTTTTACCACGAATGCGAGGGTTTCGTCGAGATAGGGCTCCGAAAAAAGAATCTGGCTGGCGCGCGGCGCCGTCACGGGAAATCCCGTCATCACCAAATCCACCTGCGCCGTCGCCAGCGCGCGTGGCACCCGAGCGCCCACTTCTTGCATTTGGATGAATTCAACCTTAACCCCAAGGTCCCGAGCCAGGAGTTGAGCCATTTCCACGTCGAAGCCGACTAAATGGCCATCTCGGGTCGTAAACACAAATGGCAGGCGATCGGCGAACACACCGACGCGGAGTATGCCGCGCTTGGTAATCGTATCTATGAGTGATGCCGTAGGCGCCGCGGTATTGTTGTCCAAATCCGTCTGTTGGATCATGCGCGCATCGCCACTGGTCATGAGCGGGCGCATGCTATAGACCAGCTCTTGCCCGGCGAAGCTTCCCGCCACTGTATGGTTGAAAACGAGTCGCAAGCCGCCAATCATCAGAGCCGTGAGGACAGCAGTGAAGCAAAGATAGCGGGCGATGCGCGCCATGCTGAAATGGAGCGACCCCACGATAGCGGCGCTGCCCAACAGCGTTACTGACACGGTATGGACCGCGGCTAAAAGAGAGCCGAAGCGCGAGTTGATCACACCGGTCGCGAGAAACAGCTGAAAGGTATCCGCGGGAATATGGAACAAGTCCAACAGAAATGGCACGGCGGCATTCAGGCTGCCGAAGAAGGTTAAAAGCCCCGTCAGGGCCAGGCGCGGGTAGTCCGATACCGGCACTGCTGCGTCAGCGAACCATCCGGCGAATAGAATGAAGCTGATCGACAGCAGCTTGCCAGTATGGGGAAAATTGAACGAGGTGGGCACAATCACGTCGGGCAGCGCCCTTGTCCGGTCGTCAATAAGGCGATGCCGCTCGAGCAGTTCGTTGCAGGCCTGAATCAGGATCGGTAAGACGATAAACAAATCGGCCGCGACAAATGCCGTAATCAACGCGTCGCGTGTCGGGCCGAGCACCTCTTTATAACTGAACGGCGTCAGCGCCGAAACCAGGCCAGGCAATACCCACAGCGCAACGAGCAGAGCCACGATCGTATAGGTGATCAAATACACCTGGATACGGGCAATCTGATCAACATTCAATGTACCGGCGGTGTTCGCGGCGATTGCGAAAACCCCGTAAGGGGTCAAGCTCACGACAAACTTCGTCGCCTTCGAAAGCGCCTCTTTGGCGATGTTGAAAACGTCCAGCGCGACTTGCTTGCGTTCTACGCCGATCATCGCGACCCCGAAAAAAATGAAGAAAAAAACCACGGCCGGAACGATATTATTGGACAACGCGTAAAATGGATTGGATGGGATAAACAGCTCGACGAAATTGAAAGGCCGGCGCTGCTCGAGCAGTGTTGTGCTAAAAAACGACGCGGTCTCAAGCACCGGAAACGCCAAAGGAATGAGGAAGGTGAAAAGCAATGCCAGACACCACAGGCCCACAAGGACTGCTCCACCGCGCAGACCAAGGGTCCTCACCTCGGCGAAACTCAAGCTCCCCAGGCTCGTGACGATCGACAACATGATATAGGGGAGCACGGTCATCTGCAAAAGTTTGACGAAACCGTCCGCCGCCACATTGAAAACGGCAGCATGGTCTCCAAGAAAGAGGCCGACAAAAACTCCTGACAACAAGCCAATGAGAATCTTCGTCGACGAGCTCATAGCTGATAGAGCCATACGGTTTCACTTGCGCCAGAGTTATACCGGCCGCATTATCGTCCGGCAGTTGCTCCTATCACAGATCACTGCCGAACCGCCAATTAGCTTAGAGGCCGCAGCGAAACAAACAACGACGGCTAGTTAAACTAATAGAGATGTTGAACTGTCGAGGAGTGGCGCAGGGATTTTAGATGCGAGGCCGAGTGCGCGCAAAACCCCTTTGGTGCCGGGCTTTGCCGAATTCGCTCAGGGATTTTTCGTCTCAGTCGAATCGCAGACGTCCAGCGCCTGTTGCAATCGGCGATCGGTGGGATGGTAAATATCGCCCCAATACTGCTGGCTTTGAAAACTTTCCAGAATGCGCACCCAGATCTGGCAATCCCAACCGAGTCTCTTCCAATACTCTAAGCCGATCCGATCAGCTTCGAGCTCTTTCTCGGTCGGATAGTTGTACAGCCTGACATACCAGGGCAGGCCGACATTTTGACCCGAGGACCCGAAAGAGAAATTGCCGCCGGTGAACCAGCCTAATACTTTTTGATTGGCGTGGTCGGCCGTTTCGTGTGCGATCTCATGAGCGATCGTTTGCCTGAGCAGCCATAGGGAAGCCGTATGGTTCAATGCCCGCGCCGCAAGTTTGTAACTGATGTAGATTTTCCGATCGCCGACGCTCATGCCCAATAAGTCTTGCCGTGGGAAATCAGAGAGAAAAAATTGATATTTGGCAAAATTCTCCCGGTCCTCGCTCACCTCAACAATTCGCGCCGCTTCGCTTCGAACCAATTCTCTGACGCGATCGTCGACGACGTCAGGAATCTTGAGCTGAATGGTACACGACGCAAGCGCTAGACAAATAGTTAGCTGTATGCAGAGAAACAGCCGTCGAAGTCTGTTGATCGCGTTGTCCCCCACGAACAATTCTATGCTTTCTCGGCTTCCAGCCAGGCGCGCGCTTTGGCGAGATCCGCGGGAAGAAAATACTCGACGGCCGCGGTCCGGAATCCCTTGGCGAGAAAAGCGCAAATCAGATCGCGCCACTGCTCCTCGCCAACGACAGCGATTTTGGAGATGTCTTCATCGTGCTGCGTCATGAAGCTGATATCGCCCCAGTTGCCGTCCCGTTTCCAGCCGCGAAATTCATCCAGAATAAATAGTGCGCTGATCTTGCCGCAGCGCTGGATCGCTTTCAATGCTGCAGCTTGTATTTGGGTCACTTCAGATCTATCGAGCTCACCGCTGATTTTTACGCTGACGATCGGACCGGTTGAATCGAGAATTGTGAACGCCATCTTTGCCTCCGCGATTTTGCCTTTCTAAGCCCGCTACGGGTTTATCTGATCGGCGTGGCTCTTCTAAAGATCGTTCCACCCATTCGAGGCCAACATTTTCTTTCTGCGTGAATTGCTATCGGATGATGGCTTTTTTCCTTTCAGCTCGACCTTCAGCCCCTCGCGCGAGAGGTTGAATTTTCGCCCGGCAACTGTCGACACGAGGTTTACCATCACACCCTTCTCGTTCTTCATGGTGGCGCTAGAGCCGGCGCCGCTGTCGGCGTCTTGTCCTTGGGCTTTTTGATAATTGCCGGCGAAATCAGCCACATTTTTCAAATTGAAGACTTGGCCGGATAGCTCGGCGGCAGTGATACTCTCATCGACATTACGAAAAAGTCCGTTTGCCTGAAACGTGAAAGGAATCTCTTGGCCTTGGTAAATCAAAACTCCATCGCCCCAGGAGAGCCCGATCCCCGGAGCCGCCATTCGGGTGGTAATCTTGATAGTCCCGTCAGGCTCCTGGGCTGCTGAGAAGCTGTTCGACAGCAACAAAATGGTTCCGGCAATCAGTCCGAGTAGTTTGCGGTTCATAACCTTCCTCGTTTCAAAGCCCTGCCGACAATTTTACATTTCTGAAGTTTTTCTAGCGAAATTTAATAAATGGTTGTATTGGACTTTGGTCCAACACGTCCCCCCGGGAAGGCAAAGAGGTCGGCTACTGGCCGAGTTGCGCCAGAGCGGCGCGCAAAGGTTTGCTGGAGATCTGAACCAGTCCCGTGTAAGGCGTGTACATTTCCAAGATTAAGAAGATGGCGCACGAAACCGCTAGCGCCGCGACAAAAAGGCTGCTCACGACCGTACCGTTGAACGGAGCGAACAATCCGAAACTGACAAATATAGCGCTTAGCCAAAGAACCAAGACGATCAGCAATGGCGTGGAAACCGATATCGTCGCCTGCTCGTACATAAGCCAGAGGGTCTTCCCGAGATCGACCGCGATACTCAATGCCTGACTCTTGAGGGACTTCTGTGTATCATTCTGCGGCGAGAGCCCGTGAATTTTCTCATACAGAATCTGACCGCCGGCGGATTGTGGTGCGAATCGAGTAGCGCTGGCGTCTTTAGGCCACATCTCACCAAGCACACGGGTTACAGCGCTGCGCAGTATGGTGCGCGTTTCCTTCGTTTCTGGTCCATAAATCGCCAAGGTGCGATCGAGCAGCGCGATATTGGCCGACATTTGCATCAGTTCTGTGCTTTGTGCATCGTAGGAACTCTTTGCCGAAGCGACCAGCAGGCCGAGAACCAGGGCAGACATCGTTCCCACCAGCCCCATCCCCAGCTTCACAATATCTTGGGTTTCTTTACTCAAGTGATGTTCTGGCAGAATCGCGTGCAGCAACAAACCAAACAGCGCGCCGCCAAACACGCATGCAAATATGATCAAGCTCGCCGTGAATGAATTCATTTCAGTTTTTTGACTGGGCGTGCACAGGAAACTGTCATGCTATGCCTGTTTCGGCAACGGCTTCGAGTAAATTGTCACAGAAAGCGGCTCCGCGGGCACCCCCGAGGTGACACGCCAGCGGAATTTTGCAAACCGCTCGTCAACGAGCGTACGTAATAAGCGCGCGTCATCCGGAGTTGAACATGCGCAGCCTGCCGGTGGTGCCCTCCTCGGTAAATTTCCAGAAATGCCAGTGCGCAACACAACGATTGACGAATTGAGTAAATCCGACAATGCCTTTTTGATAGAGCCGGCGGTGCTGCATGAATAAGCGCCAGTACGCTGTTCCGACCGTTTTCAAACGCTTGGCTTTGAGCAAGGCCCAGAACAGATTCCACGTCAAAATAAGACCGTAAATCAGAGTCCTACTGGTCTTGCCTTCGTTGGCTTGCGCGATCATAGCTGCCCGCCGCCTACGGAATTCTGGATAGTGGTAGATTTTAAAATAGCGCTCGAGAAATGCATCCGGGGTGTAGAGCCGCCGGAGCAGTTCCCAGTAGCCGCTCTGTAACCGTTCCGGGGTCATATTTTTCGGCACGAAATTACAGTTGAAGTCGTGCAACCGCAGACGGCCGTCGTTTTTCAAACGTTCATAAAGCGGCGTCTTCGGTATCGCGGTGAGCATACCGACCATCGCCATCACGATCCCGTTCCCCTGAATGAAGCGAAACTGATCTTCAAAAATGGACTCATCATCATTATCGAATCCGACAATAAATCCGCCGCTGATATCGAGTCCGGCGTTTTGAATACGAGCTAACTTCGAGTCAAGGTCATCTCCAGCCACGTTCTGATATTTTTTGGTTTCTTTGAGCGACGCTTCGCGCGGTGTTTCGATGCCGATAAATACCGCGCGAAAATTGGCCTGGTAGAGCAACTCGAGCAGCTCGGCATCGTCGGCCAGATTGATGCTGGCTTCGGTGTTCAAACGCAATGGATAGCCGTGCCGCTTTTGCCAGGTAATGATTTCTCGCAATAAAGCTTTGGCCGCCTTCTTATTGCCGATGAAATTATCGTCGACGATGAAGACGCCGAGAAATCCCAATTTGCGCAACTCGTCAAGTTCCTCGATAATCTGTTGCGGGCGTTTCAAGCGCGGCCGGCGGCCGAAAGTGACGATGATATCACAGAACTCGCATTGAAACGGGCAGCCGCGCGAAAACTGCACGGAGCCCGTCGCATAACGTTTGGCCTTGAGCAGATCGAATCTCGGCCTCGGCAGAGACGTCATATCGGTCGGCTGAGCTTGTTTGAAGAAGTTCTCGTACGGCTTGCCCGCGGCAAATTGCTCAACAAACGTCGGCCAAGTCTCATCCGCTTCACCGGTAAATAGCACGTCACATAGTCCGTCGAAAAATTGCTCATCGACGGAGGCGTAGGCGCCGCCCACGACGGTAAAAATTTTGCGCGCGCGCAGCTCCTGGAGAATCTCGCGCATGCGATCCTTCTGCACGTTCATGCCGGTGACGCCGACGATGTCAAAATACGTCAAGCTGTCAAAATCGATGGTTTCGACATTTTCGTCGAGCAGCGCGACTTCGTGGTTAGGAGTGAGCGCGGCGAGGTGCGGCAATGCGCCGGT
>DATBEY010000093.1:0-12227 GCA_036558765.1 Binatia bacterium
GCCCTTGGCTTGAATGAGTTGATCGTTTCCGGCGAGGTACCGCTCTCGTTTACTGCGGTCGACAGCAATGTGCGATTGGCTGCGGCCCGAGGCGCTCCGGTAGCATGGGTTCCCGGTGATCTAGTTCCCGCCAATGCGGGCAGCCTGGGTGCGTTCTTACATACTCAACATCCGCACGCTGCGCTATTGTTCATCGATTTCATGATCGGTCCGGAAGGGCAAAAATTGTTCGCGGAAAAATACGGCTACGGCAGCCCGCGAAAGGATTACGGCTTTAAACGATGGTATCCCGAACAGGGATTGTCCACTTATGATTATGCGAACCTAATCGACAAATGGAACAAGAGTTTGTTGCAGCTTTCGCGCAAATGATGCCAAACCAGATGCGAACTCTGTGGCGGAAGAAAAAAAACGCGTGCATTGGGATGGCGCGAGTTTTTTCTCACCAGAGCCGACTTGCAAAAGCGTATCGAAGTAATCGGAAGCCAACCGCCGGAGGTCACCAAACGCATCAAAGGAATTTTGAAATAAACGGAGTAATCTCGGAGTCCTACCAGGCACCAACGCAGTCGATCGAGCTGATCTTAACCGTGTTTATCGGCTTACCAGTCCAGCCGCGGCGGTTTTTGTTTCAGTAAAAAATCCGAGCTTTGTGAGCGTATAGCGCCCGGCGCCATAAACCGGCCCATCGTCCAATCGGCACCCCAATCCCAGGGACATGTGCAACTGGGCGTATTGCATATCCATTCGATGATCGATTTCGACATAATAACCATCGATGAGACCCGCCGGAGTCTCGAATCGCGAGCGCGAGACCCGCTTCATCACGTGGGTAACTCGTCCAACCCGCTTGAGCCGGCCGGTTTCGAGATCGTACATCTTGAAATTCGCCTGCCGGGCGACACCAACGCCCGATCCGAGATCGCGCGCAAAAATTGGCAGCGCCGGCTCGTAGACAATAAAGCTGCGGCTTTTGATGAGATCGAGCCGATCCATTGTCAGGCCGTTCACGTCATTTCTCAAGTGAATCCCGGCGTAGTCGCCGAAGTCGAGGCGCCAAGTTTCCTGAGCACCGCCGGCGTGATGCAAGCTTAGCGGGACGAGTTTTCCGCGGTCTTTGCCATCGATAATCCTAAATTGTTTCTGCCAATCCCCGAGGGGAAAAAAGTCCCGAACGGCGATGTCATAGGACGGCGCTAGTGCCCACGTTGCCGGCCCAAAAAACGTCGTCCACAAAATCACGACGCAAACTAAAATCGTCCGCCCATACGCCATCGGCAGTGCCTCCGAACTGAAAGCAGTCGAGGCGAATAGTACAACACTGATCTCGAGGATCAAAGGTGCAATGAACTTTTCCTCGGCAGAAGCGAAGCCGCAAAACTGTAAATCGTTCCTTCAACTGAAGCTTCGCGCAATCAGCCAGATCACAACACCGACAACGGCTACCACTAGCACGACCCCGGTCCACACGCCCGCCTTAAAAATGTCCCCAATCATCTGACAGCCGGTCAGAGCCAGGGGGGAACTGAGGAGAAGAATCGGTTTATAAGATTTCATGGATCCTCCTTAGGTTGCGGGGGAGCAATTGAAAGGCCAAAGCGGTAACATCCGCTATCGCAGTAGTTGATGTAGGCGGTCGCTACGCGCAGCAAAGTTTTCCGTGCGCCTGTAGACGTTTACCGACAGATGTCGGAGATTTCACCATCGCTGCGCAGGTATTTTTCGTAACGACTGAAGAAAATCACAAATCGCGAATAGGCAGTGGTGCGGGAATCGCAGCGCTGGCTGGCGCGGCGGTTGCACCCAGCAAGTGCAACTGCGCCTGGCGGAGGGTACAAGTGAAACTGAATTATTCCTGGTTGGCTCTATTCTCAATTTTATTCGTTCTTCTCACTAACGGCGCAAAGCGAATCGCCTTTGCTGCGAGTGATGGTTTGCCCGTCGACAGAATCACTCTGCCTGCGGGTTTTGAGATCAAGCTCTATGCACAAGTTCCGAACGCGCGCTCCATGACCCTCAGTCCGAACGGCACGCTGTTCGTCGGCAGTCGCAACGCGGGTAAGGTTTATGCGATTCAGACTGGCAATGACGGAGCGCAGATCAACAAACCATTGGTCATTGCTGAGCGCCTTAACATGCCCAACGGTGTCGCGGTCAAAGATGGTACGCTTTACGTGGCAGAGATCAATCGCGTGCTCCGTTACGACAACATCGAGGCGCGGCTAAAGAACCCGCCACAACCCATCGTCGTCAACGATCGCTTTCCTCATGATCGCCAGCATGGTTGGAAATTTATTGCGTTCGGGCCGGACGGAGATCTCTACGTGCCAGTCGGTGCGCCGTGCAATATTTGTGAACCGGACCCGGATCGCTATGCTGCGATCATGCGCATGCAACCCAACGGCAGCAATCTCGAGGTATTTGCCCGCGGTATCCGCAACACCGTCGGATTTGATTGGCATCCGCAGACAAAGCAGCTTTGGTTTACCGACAACGGTCGAGATCGCCAGGGAGATAACGTTCCACCGGACGAACTGAATCATGCGCCGAAGCCGGGACTACACTTCGGTTATCCCTATTGTCATGGCGGTGACATTCCCGATCCTGAGTACGGCAAGAACAGACCGTGCAGCGAGTTCACTGCGCCCGCGCAAAACCTCGGACCGCACGTCGCAGCGCTGGGCATGCGGTTCTATACCGGTTCGATGTTTCCCTCGGAGTATCGGAACCAAATTTTTATCGCTGAACACGGCTCATGGAATCGCAGCACGCCCATCGGCTATCGCGTCACTGTGGTTGAGCTCAAGGGCAATAAAGCTGCGTCCTACCGACCGTTCGCTCAGGGCTGGCTGCAGGGGAGTCGAGCATGGGGCAGGCCCGTCGATGTGCTCGTCATGCCCGATGGAGCGCTGTTGGTCTCTGACGACGAAGCCGGAGCGATTTATCGGATCAGCTACAAAAAATAAAACCGGACGTAGTTATCCAGAAAACAGCCTCAAGCAAAAACCAAGTTGCCGCGCTTATCTCGAATCAGACCTCGGCCTTCGGTTGACGACGGCATGTTTTCCGGACCAATTTTAAGCTCGCTCGCTTTGATGTGGCCATGAAACGTGTCCACTTCGAGCATGCCGTTTTCCTGGCGCACAACTCCTTTGGGATCTTTGCCCGCCGCAACATCTTGCATCGCTTGATGCCAGAGACGCCGCAGCATGATCACGCCGCGATCCGAAGAAGCCAAATGCTCCAGCCGTCGATCCGGGATTTCTCCTTGGGATTCTTGTAAAACCAGATCCTCGAGCGCGGGAATACCTTCCCAGCCTTTGTATTTTCGCTTGTCGTAGTTTTTTTCTTCCGCCGTTCCTTTTAAATCCGGGGGGAGGCCGAACATCCAGCCACCGGTAAAATTGCCTTTGCGGATCAGACTGTAGCGAAACAGCTCGAAGTGCGTATCGTCGATAATTCGAATCATGCCGCCGCCTTCTTGGCGCTCATCCGTGAAGTCAGGCGGGAACCCCGATCGAATACCTGAAAAACGCCAGTGAATCGGCATGGCCAAAGCCCAGGTATTGACGAATTTGATTTCCGGATCGCCGGTATCCAGTACCGACACCGTTTTCATCCCGTAAGTCGTTTCCACATGTTCGACGGGGAGCGGCGTCCAGGTTTTGATGCTGTCGTCATTGTAGGGCTTGAGCTCATCGGGAACATCGCGTATCACCAGTCCGTGCAGCACCGTGGCGTGCGCCATGTCAGCAAAGTTTTCCATCCAGTTGAGATAGTTGTAATTCCGCATGTCGCCGTCCACGAGCTTCAGCTCGCCGTCGGTGCGCGCGAGCACATCGATTTTCGGCAGCGGCGGCGGATGCTCCTTTTCCGCGCCCATATAAGTCCAAATGACTCCAGCCCATTCTTGGACCGGATACCAAAGATGGCGGATGTTGTTCTTGAGCGCGCTATCGCGCGGCTCGAGCGGTTGATCGATGCAGCGCCCACGCGAATCGAATCTCCATCCGTGGTAGGAACACATGAGCCCGTCCTCCCGTACCTGCCCATACTCGAGCGACGCGAGCCGGTGCGGACAGCGAATGCCGAGCAATCCTGGGCTGCCTTTACCGTCGCGAAACAAGACGAGATCTTCGGAAAGCATTCTAACCGCCACCGGGATGTCTTTCAGGCCCGCCGACAGGCACACCGGGTGCCAGTAGCGCCGCAACATCTCGCCGGCGCGAGTTCCCGGCCCGGTGCGAGGCAGCTCCTCAAGCAATTTTTGATACGCGCTCTGCCCCGCGCTGTCTGTCTTATTTTCCACCATTGTCGAATCCTCCACGGCGCCTCCTGTCTTGTTGCGCCTTTCGGCAAAAATCTACAGAGACACAGGATAACATGTCAACCTTCAATTCCGCCGGGCAGCACCGCAGCATTCTGCCCGTGATCCAAAGCGATCTGTAATAAAGAGCAGTTTGACGGTGGCTTTCCAATTCTGATATCGAGACGCACCAGGGAGGTGAAGCATGCTTACTGCTGACCGAAGCAACCTTCGCCGACGGCGCCGGCTTTTCATCGTATCACTGGCGTTAGCGCTGACTTCGTTACCACTTCCTTTGCCTGCCGAGGGGCAGCTCGGCGGGAAACCGGAAAAATCTTCCTTCAGCGTCTCCTACACCCAAGCTAGCGGAGCCTTCACGCCACTTTGGGTGGCACAGGAAGCCGGACTCTTCAAAAAACATGGTCTCGATGCCAGCCTAAAGCTGCTCAATTCACAGGTTGCGCTGCAGGCGCTGGTGGCCGGTGAAGTCGACGTGATCTCTTCGGGACCGGATCTCGTCAATGCGCGGCTGCAGAATGTCCCGGTAAAATACATCGGCGGCTCCTTGCAGCGCTTCATCTTCCAACTTTGGGGCGCCAAGGGCGTCAGCACGCTGACCGATCTAAGGGGAAAAACCATCGCCGTGACCACGCCACGCACATCCACCGAAATCGCTGCCCGCGAGTCGATCAAAAAAACCGCCGTCATCACGGAAAAAGACGTAAGCTTTCTCTACGTGCAGACCATTCCGGCCATTCTCACCGCCATCATAAACGGGAAAACTGCAGCCGGAACCCTTTCCGCGCCGAACACTTTGAAGGCGCGCGACGCCGGACTCAGCCTTTTGATCGATATTGCCCAAATCAACGTGCCGGGCTTGCATCTTGCGTACGGCACCACCGAAAAGAGCATCAAAGCCAATCCGAATTTGCTTTACGCCTTCATGAAAGCGACCGCCGAAGCCACGCTCCTGGCGCGGCAGAATCCTGCCGTAGCAAAGGAAGCGATCGGAAAGTTCACCGACACCAACGACGTCAAAATGATTGATGGGACGTACGAGCAATTTGCCCCCTACTGGGATGGCAACCTCGCCCTCCGGACCGAACCGATCCAGGGTCAATTGATGTATCTCGATGAGAAAGAGTTCCCGCGCGTCAAAGAGGCGCGGGCTCAGGATTTCATCGACAATTCCTTCGCCGATTATCTGAAAACCTCGGGATTTCTGCAGAGCCTCGGCGCGCCGAAATAGTTTCTCGACCCAATCGCACGGACGATCGTGGTTCGGTAGGTGCAGACCCATGTGTCTGCCCTCTTCGAACCAACCGCAAATCACCTGACGCGTTCGGCAAGGCGTGGATCCAAGGCATCGCGCAGCGCGTCACCGAGCAGATTGAAACTGATCAAGGCAAAAAAGATAAATAATCCCGGTAGAAAAACCTGCAACGGGGCGAGAAAAATATTCGTCGCCGCATGGGTGAGTAAATTTCCCCAGCTGGGTGTCGGCGGCTGAATGCCGAGACCGAGAAAGCTTAAAGTCGTTTCGGCACGAATCGCCGCGCCGGCGTCTAAGGTGGCGGCAACGATCAACGGCGCTAAGGAATTCGGCAATAAGTGGCGTAGCATCACGCGCCATCGTGATGCGCCCAGGCATTGCGCCGCGAGCACGAACTCCTGCTCGCGAAACGACAACACCGCGCTTCGCGCCAGGCGCGCCGCGTTCGTCCACTCCAAGGCGACCAGAATCAGAATGATATTCAACAAACCCGGTCCAGCGAGTTTGGAGAGCACCAACAGCAGCACAATGCGCGGTATGGTATAGATGGTATCGACCAATCGCATGAGCAGATTGTCCAATGCACCGCCGACGTAACCGGCGAGGATGCCGATCAAACCGCCGAGAATCACCGTGCTGATGCCGACCGTCAACCCGACGGAGAGCGATACTCGCCCGCCGTACATGATGCGCACCCAGGTGTCCCTTCCCAATTCATCGGTGCCCAGCCAGTGTTTTGCCGATGGTAGGTGCATGCGCTCGGACAGAGAAATCTGATCTAGCTCGTAGGGCGCGATATAGGGCCCCGCAATGACTAGAACGAGCAGCGCGACGAACAAGAAAGCACCGATGTAGGCGATCCGGTGGCGCTTGAACCGTTGCCAAACGACCCGCCAATAGCCGGCCTGCGCAACCGGTGCAGGCAATGGTTCAGCTCTGATAGCGAATTCTGGGGTCGAGCCAGCCATAAACGATATCAGCAATCAGATTGAAGCCGACGACCGTGACAGCGATGATCATTACCACCGTCATCGCTACGACATAATCGTTCCCCATAATCGAAGTGTAAAGCAGCCGCCCCATACCCGGATAAGCGAACACGGTTTCGACCACCGTCGAGCCACCCACCACGCGCGGCATCGTTACCGCGATAATCGTGACCACCGGGATCAAGGCGTTCTTCAGAGCATGGCGACCTACCACGGCGGTTTCGCTCAAGCCTTTGGCGCGTGCAGTGGTGAGATAGTCCTGCCGTAAGACCTCGAGCATGCTCGATCGCATGAATCGCTGAACCTGAATAATCTCGGATATCGCGAGGACTGCGACGGGAAGAATCAAATGCTTCATCCAATCGATGGTCGCTTCCCAGCTTCCCGGCGCGACATCGGAGCTAAGCAGGCCGGAGGTCGGCAACCAACCGAGCTTGACCGAGAAAACAATGATCAGCATGAGGCCGAGCCAGAAGGCCGGAATGGAATAGGCGATAAAAGTCACGCCGGTCATGAGATAGTCACCCACGGAATACTGCCGTACGGCGGAAAATATCCCGAGAAGAATGGCGATCGTTTTCCCGATCGCCACCGCGAGAAGCGTAAGCACCAGAGTGTTTTTGAGCGCCGGCCAGATGATTTCGAATACCGGCTGACCGTATTCGCGTGAGTAACCGGGATTGAGCAGAAGCAATTGCCAGAGCCATTTCCAATACTGGACGTAAACCGGATCGTCCAAGCCGTAGAGCTTGCGCAATCGTTCGTAATCTTCCGGTCGAAGATGCGGGACGTCCTGCAGCATGCGGTAAAGCGGATCGCCGGGCATCGAATAAAGCAGTGCAAAAATCACCGCCGAAATCACCAACAAAAGCGGTACGAGTTGCAACAATCGCCGTGTCACATAAAGGAGCATTTTTATTTTAGCTCGCGCTAAGCACGCTGGTTGAATCGCTAAGCTTATTCATCGCAGCTTGCATGTCCGAAGTCCGTCATTCCCGCATGTTTAAGTGGGCATCCAGGCTGTTTGGATCTGCAACACGATTAAAGCATTCGGGTTTGACGGTTTTGCGATACTTAGATCAATCGTTACCGCTGAATATCGTGACCACTGAATACCTGCCGGGCATTTTGAACGACGATCTTTAAGTCTTATCCCACTGGTAGGTATTCCAGCTACTGGAGTTCTGGCCGCCGCTTTCTTGACGCGGCGTGATGCCGGTCAAGCCTTTTTTAACCACCAACACTTCCGGTGAATAGTTGAGCGGCAGATGCGGCAACGCCGTGCTGAACATCTTGCAAAATTCGATCTGCAGTTGTTCCGAGCGCGCTGGTGAAATAATTGAGTTCAACTCATCCAGGATGGCGTCCACCTTCGGATCGTTCCAGCCTGACACGTTTTCGGGCGCATACTTATTTTCGGCCGTCGGGATGTTCTTGCTGTGAAAACGCTCTTGCCATTCTTCTACGGTAACGTTGTGCGAACCGATATATGCGCCGGGCCAGCGGTTGCGGTTGTCCGCGCTGTTCAGCAGCCGATTCGGCATGTTCTTGATATTGGTGCGCACGCCGATTTTCTTCCAGTAATCGGCGATGATCGCCTGGGCTTGCTCGTGATCGCGCCGCTCGGCGGTTACGCGAAACTCGAACTCCATGCGCTCGCCTTTGGCATTGGTGAGAACGCCGTCCGGCGCAGGTTTCCAGCCCGCCTCCGCCAGCAATTTTTTCGCTCGTTCCGGGTCGAATTTATAAACGGTTGAGGCCGCTAAAGCTTTTTTGTAGCTTTTTCGCACCCGGGAAAGCGGCAAGTCCGAAACCACCTTTTCGCCTTTGAAAATATTTTGCACCATCGCATCGCGATCGATCGCGTGAAGCAGCGCACGCCGCACCCGCACATCGCTGAAGAACGGATTGTCACGGCTCAAGCTGAGCCAGGTCCAGGACGCCGGACTGATCAAAACTTTGCCCTTTCCCGGTTTTTCCCACTGCTCGCGCAAAATCATCGCGCCATCGAAAGAGACCGTGCTGCGCATGCAGAGGTCGACTTCACCGGCCAACACCGCGGCAAGGTTGGTGTTGGTATCTTCGACTGTTTTATAGGTAATGCGCTCGATCTTTGGCTGCGCCAAAGGAAAATCTTTGAACGCTTCGAGTTCCATGCGGGTACCGGCATCCCACTCAGCAACGCGATAGGGTCCGGCGCCAATAAAGTTCTTGTTCCAGAACGGCAGATTGGCAAATGCTTTCATGTCGCCGGCGCTGAATGCATCGAGCAACAAGTGGCGCGGAAACGCGCGCACGTGAGTGTACTGAATCGCGTAGGCCTCGTTGTAGAGATCGTTCCAGTGAATCACGAGCGTGCGGTCGTCGGGCGTTTCGATTTTGCTGATCAATTCCGGCACCAGCCGGTCGGGCATGGGGAACTCCGGATGTTTAGCGATCTGCCACCCGAATTCGAAATCCTTGGACGTATACGGCTTGCCGTCGTGCCATTTGAGATTGGGCCGCAGTTTGTAAACCGTGATCATCGTCTTTTTCTGCATGTCGATTTTCCACGTCCCCTTCTTCACCGACGGCAGCTCCTCCGCAAGCACCGGCACACGCTCCAAAGTCACCGGGTTTTGCCCCACCAGTCCGGCATCCACCATAGATACATGCTCGGTCTCGCGCCGATTGTGATAGCCCAGGCTCGTGACCTGCCGCTCGCCGTGAATTACGATGCGCTTGCGCGCAGGTTGCGCCGCGAATATTGATCTCTGCGGCCATGACGCCGCTCCGACCGAAGCCGTCGTGGCGGCAGTGAGCTTCATAAATTGCCGCCGGCTAATCATCGATGATCGCACGTGCAGCTTCGGATTGTTCGTATTCTTCGCCATACGATTTCCTTTCACCGTCGCAAAAATCCGCCCGCAACCATTTAATCGACGAACCGTGGTGTGTCAATCTATCCAGCACCCTTTGCGAAAACTTTATAAAGTGTTGAGTGACCACGGAGCCCCGGAGTCGCGATTGTCATCGGTCGCATAGCGAAGCACATCAAGTCTCCCTCGATACGCGCTCCGCGCTACTCGGGAAATCGGAGAAACTGAACGTCTGAGTAGACGCTGGCTGACACTGCCATATGGAAGGATACGGCGCTTCCCCGTTCCTGACCGAGGCAGCTCTTGTTCCTTGACAACTCCAGTGAGCAATAGATAGATGAAAGGATAGTTGCGGTACTCATTTAACCTCGACAAGGAGATTCCCATGACCGTTGATTTTGAAGATCACTGCTGGAAAGATATCGTGACGCCGGAGATCTTGAAAACCTACATTCCCTACCAGCGCGAGACTTTTATCGGTCAAAGACCGGCGCTTTTGGCAATCGACCTCTACAACCTCGCTTACCAGGGCGGCGCCAAGGAGCCGCACGAACTGGTCGACACCTATAAAAGCTCCTGCGGAGTGTATGCGCACAATGCGATCGAACCGACTCAGGAGCTCTTCTCTTTGGCGCGATCTCTCAAAATTCCCGTCTTCTACACCACCACTGAAACGCGCCCCGAGGCCAAACCCGGCGCGGTGCATGCGACCAACCGCCAGCGGGTGAAGATCGATCCGCAAGCGTTTGAGATCAAGGAAGAGTTCAAACCGCAAACGGGCGACGTCGTGATTTTCAAGGAACGCGCCAGCGGTTTTTTCGGAACACCGCTGGTGGCGCATCTCACCCAATTAGGCGTCGATAGTTTGATCGTCTGCGGCGAAAGCACCAGCGGCTGCGTGCGCGCGAGCTGTGTCGACGCTTATTCGCTCGGCTATCACGTCAGCATCGTCGAAGAGTGCGTATTCGATCGCAGTCCGCTGTCGCACAAGGTTAATCTCTTCGACATGCATCACAAATACACCGATGTGATGAAACTCGAGGAAGTCAAAGAGAAAATCAAGCAGGAGCGGCCGCGGAAAGCGAACTAAACCTGAACTCGTTCAAATCATTCAAGCCGTTCAATCGCTTCGCTCCGTTCAAATTGTTGGTCCGTTTCCCTGTTCCGGCGTTTTAACGTTTTTAACAGCTTGAACAGTTTGACGATCTTTTGCCATGCCCTATTCCACCGCTAACGGCGTGAAAATCTATTATGAAGTTTCCGGCGAAGGCTTTCCCTTCGTCATGATTCATGCCAATCCGTTCGACCACAATCTCTGGATGTATCAAATCGCGCACTTCTCGACGTACTTCAGGATCATAGCGATTGACATTCGGGGCTACGGCCGCTCGGACAAGCCGAGCGCGCCTTTTACCCTTAATGATATGGCGGACGATGTGCTCGGCGTCTGCCGTGATGAACACATCAACGAAGCGATTTTGGGCGGCGTGAGCGTCGGCTCGGGGATGGCCATTCTGTTGGGTCTCGATCACCCCCAGATGTTCAAGGCGCTTATTCTGGTCGGCGGCAGTAGCGGTCCCGGCGGTTCCATTGAAGATCGAATCCACGGTTACACGAAAATCGGCATCGACAAATATCACATTCAGCATTTGCGTGAGTTGGTCGCTCCTGAGTTTTCGCAAACCAAGCTCGGCAGTTATCTGTTGAATACATTCGTCGAACGCGATCCATGGCTTTCCGGCGAGTCCATTGGCCAGATTTTCCGCGCCCGTGGCGGGCTCGATATGACGCCGCGGCTCGGCACGATGAGAGTCCCAACCCTAGTGATCAACGGTGAATACGACAACTCACTCGCCGGCGGTAGAAAAACTGCTTCGCTGATTCCCGGCGCCATACACAAGATCCTTCCAAAGACGGGACACGCCTGCAACATCGAAGACCCCGCGACATTCGATGCCTTCGTCATCGAGTTTCTGCGCGCCAACGGCTTGATGCCTGAACAGCCAACTCGTTCTTAAATAATCGTCTTTCTTTGTGCGACCGCAGCCCCGGGCGAGTTATCAACAGAGGTGTCGTGCCGAGCGGCAGCGAAGCATCTGATTTTAATCTCCCGCGTGTGCAGAACTACACCGGAAATGTTATAGAATTGAACGTTCGAATTGATAAAGGAGACTCTTTATGGCCATCAATCTCGAAAAACTGAAGAGCCTCACACCGCCCAGCGGGATGGATTTTCATATCAGCAAAGTGGGCCATGTAGTCTTACAGGTGAGCGATCTGGAGAGATCCACCGAATTTTATACTCAGGTTCTCGGCTTCAAAGTATCAGATGTTTATCCTGACGAGATGATGCCTGGCGGCATGGTTTTTTTGCGCTGTAATACCGATCATCATTGCTTGGCGTTGGTGGGCGCCGGCGACGGGAAAAACGCCCACAGGGAATTGCATCATCTTGCTTTCGAAGTTCCCACTTTGGCGGAAGTGTTGCACGCGCGCGATCGCTTGCGTCAATGCAGCGCCAAGATCGACTTCGAGGGCCGACGCCGCGCCGGCTGCCAAATCGCGGTGGAATTTCGCGATCCGGACAATAATTCCCTGGAAATTTACTGGGGTGTCGACCAGGTCGGGAGCGACGGCCGCGTACGGCCGGCAAACGAATGGCACGGCGTTAAATCCCTCGACGAAGCCATCGCCAATCCGGTGCCGGGACAGGATACGCATATTCCGAAATGACTTCTTTCCAGAAGAGCACAGCCGAACTATTACAGCTACAACCGCACCAATGTCTTCTGAGCCGCAGG
>DATBEY010000094.1:0-7719 GCA_036558765.1 Binatia bacterium
TTTGACTTGCCGCAGCCATTGGGACCAACCACGGCCGTAATGCCGGGATTAAACTCAACCACGGTCCTCTGCGAAAAGGACTTAAAGCCGGTCATTTCAAGGCGTTTTAAACGCATAATGCATTTCTATCCAGGGAAGTTATGGGACTTCTTGAGAGCGAGACTTAGTGGCAATATTCCACAGGTCAGGTGGAACTGTCAAGGAAAAATCACAATATACAGTGCGGTGAAAAACTTTGTAACGCAAGATATAGGAGGACCAGAAAGAGCGCGCTGAGCGGACGAAACCCAATGACGGTTTGACATGTCGGCTAAGCGAGAATCTGCTGAAAGGATTTTTCTTAGGGAAAGCAGGTCAAAATAAAACTAGTTTTCAATAAGCTCTGTGTTCCAGTAGGAGACGTCGACTGTGTTCAGGAACGGCATCCATTCCTTATAGCGAGACATGCTGAATGTCTCCTGCATAAATGGGGTCCACTGCGGCTTCATCGGTCTCCGGACGAGGGGCATGGCGGCCTGCTGTGGCGTCCTGCCGCCCTTTCGCCGATTACATTCGTGACAGGAGCAGACGACATTTTCCCAGATCGAGGTGCCGCCTTGGGAGCGTGGAATGACATGGTCGAGGTTGAGTTCATGGCGGGGAAGTCTGCGCCCGCAGTATTGGCAGGTACATTTATCCCGAGCGTAGATGTTGTATCGGCTGAAACGTACTTGACGCTTGGGCACGCGATCGTAGGTGACCAGTAAGATCACTCGCGGAATCCGGATAACACGATTGACTAACCCAATGGTCTCATCGTGGGCTGAAATCGAAACTTCGCTCCAGCTATCAAAATCGAAGGTCTGGTATTGCTCGTTGACCGCCCGCGCAATCCCCTGATACAGAAGCACGAAAGCACGGCGAACCGATGTGACATGAATCGGTAGATAGGAGCGATTGAGGATTAGAACTTTGGTGTTCAGTATGCCGTAAACGGGCGCGGCAGCCGGGTAGGCCATAGATTATTCGCTACTTATTCGTTCTAAAATATCGGGCAAGGCGGCCATTGTCAATTGCAACAATCAACGGAACCGGCTGCATCCACTTGATCTCCCAAATGAATTCCTCTATAAACACAGCGGGTTGTAGATGCGTTTGTGGGATTTGCCGCGACCTCGGATGATTCCACGTCACAGACTCCCTCCTGTTCGTTACCCGTTTTAGCTCCGATGAAACAAGAGATTTTTATTAATTCGACTCCTCAGGAAAGTCGTATAGCCATCATGGAGGACGGCCAACTCGCTGAATTCCTCATCGAAAGAAAAGCCGATATGGGGGTTGCCGGCAACATTTATAAAGGGAAAGTGGCGCGAGTCTTGCCCGGAATGCAGGCCGCGTTTGTGGATATAGGGATGGACAAGGCTGGCTTTCTCCATGCCTCAGATTTTTCTACGGAGCCCGAGGACGTCCCGCTGATTGGCTCCTCCGGGGATGAGGTGGAATTCGAAGAGGCTCCGAAACGCCCTACATCAAGGCGCGTTCCCTTGGAAAAACAGATTTCCCGGGGTGAAGAGATTCTCGTCCAAGTCGCCAAAGACCCGCTCGGTACCAAAGGCGCTCGAGTCACCTCCCATGTTTCGTTGCCCGGTCGCTATATGGTTTTTATGCCGGGTACCCATCACATCGGTATATCCCGCCGAATCGAGGGCGAGGAAGAGCGCAAGCGTTTAAGGGAAATTGCCCAGGCTTTGAAAACCGATCAAGGCGGCTTCATCTTGCGCACAGCTTGCGAAGGGCTCAGCAAGCGCGAAATTCAACGTGACTTGAGTTTTTTGACGAAACTGTGGGACCGGATCCAAAAAAAATCTGCAGCCGCGGCGGCGCCCTCACTGATCCATCAGGACCTCGATCTGATCATGCGCGCGATCCGCGATTTTTTCACTGCCGATACGGCGCAGGTCGTCGTCGATGCGCCGAAAGACCACCGGCGCATTATCGATTTTGTCCACAACTTTATGCCGCGCCTGAAGTCTAAAATCGTGCTCCACTCGGAAAAAACGCCGCTGTTTGAGCAGCATGCGATCGAGGAAAAAATCACCAAAGCGCTCGAACGCCGGGTGTGGCTCCGCTCCGGCGGCTACATTATCATCGAGCGCACCGAGGCATTGACCGCAGTCGATGTGAATACCGGCCGATTTGTCGGGAAAAGAAATCAGGAAGAAACAATTCTCAAGACCAATTTGGAAGCGACTCAGGAAGTCGTGCGCCAGCTGCGGCTGAGGAATGTCGGCGGCATTATCATCATCGATTTCATCGATATGGAGAAGGAAGCGAACCGAAAAAAGGTCTACGACGCGCTCAAAGAAGCGCTGAAGCGAGACAAGGCGCGCACCAACATTTTGAAAATTTCCGAGCTTGGCCTGGTCGAGATGACGCGCCAAAGAACGCGCGAGAGCCTGGAAAACCAATTGCTGCGGCCGTGCCCGCATTGTGAAGGCCGCGGCAAAATCAAATCGCCAGCGACAGTCGCCTATGAAGTATTACGGGCGATCAGGCGGCAACAAACGAATGGCGAGGCGGATCACAACATTGTCGTCCGTATGCACCCCGATATTGCGAATTTTTTATATGACGAAAAAAATAACAGCCTGGAGAATTTGGAACGGGATATCAACCGCCGCATCATTATCAAAGCCAGCCACGATTTCCACCAGGAACAATACGAGATCACTGAAAGTTAGTTAGTCGTTACTTAGCACTCATCGGCACTCGGACACACAAGCTGGCGCGCTCTAGAAGACAACTCACTCGACTCGAGTATTAACTCACTCCTCATTATTGTCATTTCGAGCTATCGGCGAGAAATCCTTCTTCGCATCCGACTGAAAATACAACATCTCTGCTTTGCCCCGAGATGACAAAATTTGGCCGATTTGGTGCGATTCGACGGTCTTGCTCTCCCGCGAAGAACCGCACAAAGTAACAGGGCAGCCTGCTGCGCCCCTACGGCAAACCGAAGGCTTGTTTAAATTGAGGGCCGCACTCAGTGGTAATCTGTGTTCGGTAACGGATTGGCGACGGCTTCTTCCAAAGTGGTGGCACGCTTCCATTCGTTGGCCGGTCGGCTGCGGCCGTCCGTGCCGATCTGGTCCATGGCGGCATAAATTTCGATTTTGTAACCGTCCGGATCATAAAATTCGAGACCGGGATTGCCGCCAGGACCGCGCCGGCCTTCGTAGAAGATTGTTACACCCTTTGTCTTGAGAAAATCGCGGATCTTAAAAAGCTCCGATACGCTCGCGACTTCAAGCGCCATGTGATCAAAGCCCACTTCACCGCGCTTGGGCAGTTCATTCTTTTCCGTTGCCTGCATCAATGCGACGGTATGATGGTCAGTGCCGTTACGGAAAAACATCATCCCGATCTCGTTCTTATCGGAAAATTTAAAGCCCATCACCTCGGTCCAAAATTTCGTGCTACGTTCGATATCGCTGACGCTCAGCACCACGTGGCCGATTTTTTTGATTTTGATCGGCGATTGTTCTCCAGCCATACGGTTTCTCCTTTCAAGTCGCTGCTCAAGCAAAGAATTTCTAGCACGGATGATTGCTCAAGGCAAAATAAACGTACCGGTCGCGGCGAACCTACTTTATCTGAAATTTCGCGACCAGCTTACGGCTGTAAGTACGGACAGCGTTCAGATCCAACGAGCGCCGCTTGAGCATATCGAGGCGAATCATTTTCCACTGGATGCTTTTGGCGAGAGAGCGGCGCTCGCTTTCATCTTCAACGTGCTTGAGCAGGTCTTCGAGGCTGTGAATGTCTTTGAGTAGTTCAACCTCCGGGGGCAGAACATGGGCGTTCTTGAGCACGTGGTAGCCGATTCTGAGGTCCTCCGGGACCCAGCTTAGATCTTCCAGCTCGAGCGGCTTTCCCTTTCCCGGCAAATTGTCGAAGGCACCCTCGCGCTGAGCTTCGAGAATCCGCTGTTCGGCGATGCGGTGCAGAAAAGAGACGGCGCCCGTCGATTCCCTGGATTTCTTCATCCGGTCAATTCTTCCGCTGTTGAGCGCTTACTGTAATTCACGCCAGCTCTTCCGGCGGCCGCACGTGACGGAACATCAAGAAAAAAGCGACATCGTTGATCAATTGTAACCCGCCACCGATGAACAAGGGAAGAGTGAGTGAAACGGTTTGCATCAAATAGGTCGATATGGTCGGACTGATGCCGAAGGGAACGATGCGCGCGAGGCTCGTCACGCCGGCAGCCGAACCGCGCTCATTGGCTTGCACCATTGCCATTGTGAAAGACGCCCGCAAGGGATTGTCCATATATGCGAAGAACGATCGGGTCACGATCAACGCGGCGGCAATATTCAAAATCGGTGCGAACGGGATGCAGAGCCAGATCAGCGACGCAAAGCCGTGAGAGAATGCCATAGTGCGTACCACACCGATTCTGCGCGCGATCAACGGCGCACTGAGAAACGAGAGCGCCGCGAGAAAATAAGACGCGAAAAAAATAATGCCCAGGGACTTTAGTTCAACGCCAAAGCGCAGGAAAAACCAGTAGGGCACCAAGGCTCCCGCCATACCAGCGCCGAAATTATCGACGATGGACAGAGCCGACATTTTTGTGACGAACGCTCCGGTGGTTTTCGACATCTTGCGTTCTGTCTTTTTGGGCTGATGCTGTTCCGTGATGCCGCGATAGACAAAAAGGAGGGCAACGCTGAAGGCGATGGTCAATAAAAAGAGCGGCTTATATGAGGCGACCGAGCTCCAACCGCGATCCTCTTGGAGGAATTGCGGTATGCCACTGGCGAGCGCGCCTAAGGAACCCATGATCGAGCCGACGCACGAGTTGATGGCAAAGATTTGATTGCGGTTTTCCGGCCGGCATTTTTCCGCCAGTAAGGCTTCTTCGACGGGGTTGAACGGGCCACCGCCCGAGCCGCCGCCGCCGGAGCCACCTGCGCCCACGTTCGCGATCACTACTGCGGCCAAGATAAACAACAGGCTGGTAAAGAAAATCAGGATGAAATTGGAGCATATCGTGAGAAGCGCGAGCAGCATCAATATCTTTCGTCGCCCGACGCGATCCGATAGGTAGCCCCAGACGGCCGTCAGCAGCGCGCCGCTCAGATAGGCAACGGTAAAAATCATGCCGATCATGACGGGTGTATAGCCGAGCCGATCGAGGTAGATCGCGAAGACGACGTTCAGGTATGAAAACGCGAAGGCGCGGATGCCGCGTGCCGCCATCAGCAATTTTGCATCGCGATGCAGCTCGCTCAATATTTTCATGCTAGGCCGTGACCGGTTGAGGTTTTGCGGTTTGCTCTTCCGGCGGCTTTACGTCGCGGAACAGGAAATAAAAGCTGAAATCGTTGATCAACTGGAGAAAGCCGCCGAGAAAAATCGGGACATTCAACGAAAACGAATGCATTAAATAAGCAGAGATCGTCGGACTGACGGCGACCGGCACCTGGCGTGAAAGGGTTGTGATTCCAGCGGCGGAGCCTCGATCCTCGGGGCGGACCACACCCATGACGAACGAGCTCCTGAGCGGACTGTCCATGTAGGCGAGAAAGGAACGCGCCACGGTTATCCCTGCCGCCAGCGAGAAAGTCGGCGCGAACGGCAGCGCGATGTTGAGCACCGACGCCATACCGTGAGAAACCGCCATGGTCTTGACCACGCCAAAATGGCGCGCGATGGTTGGCGCAATCAGGAATGAACAGGCCGCGAGGATGTACGAGAGAAAGAACGTCAAACCGAGAGATTTCAACTCTACGCCGAAGCGCAAAAAAAACCAGTACGACATGAGCGGGCTGACCAGGCCGGCACCGAGGTTATCGACGACGCCGAGCATCGCCAACTTAGCGACAATGCCGAAATCGCGGGAGCGCTTTATCGCTTGCCTCTCAGCTGTTTTTCTTTGTCGCGGAACGTGGTGCTCGTCGATGCTCGCGTAAGCAAAAATGATCCCGATGCTGAATAAAACAGTCATCGCAAAGAGCGGCTTATATGAGGTGACGATTGCCCAACCGTGTCGCTGCTGCAAATACTGGGGCAGCGCGCTCACCAGTGCGCCGAGGGACCCCATGATCGATCCCACACAGGCATTGGTGGCGAAAATGCGATTTCTATTTTCCGGCGTGCATTTCTCGGCGAGCAGTGCTTGTTCGACGGGGTTAAAGGGGCCGCCGCCCTGACCGCCGGCGCCAGAGCTGCCAACGCCGACAGCGGCAATGCTCTCGGCGATCAAAATAAATATCAGATGGCTGAAAAAGAGGTAGAGAAGATTGGAAATAATCGTCAAAACCGCCAGGAGTATTAATATATTTTTACGACCGTAGCGGTCGGCCAAGTAGCCCCAAACCGCCGTGAGCAGCGCGCTGGTGGCATAGCCCGTGGAAAAGACCAATCCCACCGTCACCGTCGAAAAGCCGAGTTGCGCGAGATAGATGGCGAAAACCACACTGAGATAGGAGAACGCGAAAGCGCGAACCGCCCGCGACGCCATCAGTACCAGCACATCGCGCTGAAAGTTTTCACCGATCAGTCTCATCTAGCGAAGGCGGCCTGCTGATATCTTTCGGATTCGAGGTCGAGTTCGGTTTTGATCCCGAGCGCATGCAACGCCTGGTTGGCCTCGGCCAAACTGCAGCTTCGCTGCACAGCCCGGGCCGGCCGTGAGAGTGTTTCGAAGACCACCCTGGTGGAAACGAAGAAGGTGAGGACCGTAAGCGGCGTGAGTCTAACGCTTCTCTCACCACCGCGGATCTTTTGTTCGCCCCAGCCGCCGCGCAGGCAGCGCAGCGGAATCGCGCTCGCTTCCGTGGGCACCGTCTGGATGATTCGTTCGAGCTCCGCGGCGATTTGCGGAGTCAGTGACCAACCTCCGAGGAGGCCGCCCGCAGCGGCGATCCGGCTCAGTGCAAATTCGATTTCGTCGACACTCAACTCGCCGTCGCTGCCGTAACCGAATACGCCCCACAAAGTCCGGCAATCGCGCTTTTCCAACTCGGTAAACGCGGCGAGCATAATCGAATCTGCCAGCGGGCTGCGCAGTCCGGGTTCATGACCTTCTGCAAGGGAGTCGCCGCCGACGTCAATGCCCACGAGCAAATCGGTTTGCAATTCTTGCATCGCTGTTTCGATCCCGTTCACCACGCCAGTGACACCGCCGTTAATGTCGAGTAACAAAATTTCTCGACCCAGTGCCGCCGCCATTCGTGATTCGGCGTAGTAAACGCCCGTGACGGTCTGACTTTCACCGTTCGCCATCCACGCGAACTCGTGGAGAGCACGAACGTTGTGGGTCTCGCTCAGCTTCCGCGGTCCTGGAATCGGATCGTAAACACTTCGTTCCCAGGATAATCCGCCAAGGAGGAATTCAAGCCCGCAGAATTCGAGAAATCTTGCCGCTACGAAAGCGCCGACCACGTCGCCGCCGCCGCCCACACCGATGACCAAGGCTCGTGAGGCAGAGCGAATGATGGTTTCGAGTGATTGCATCGGCTGCGTTCTTTAACTGTTTTCAGAATTTCAATGAAACTTATCTGCGCGAAATGATCTCGGCGAGATTCTTCGCCTGCGGCTCAGAAGACATTGGTGCGGTTGTAGCTGTAATAGTTCGGCTGTGCTCTTCTGGAAAGAAGTCATTTCGGAATATGCGTATCCTGTCCCGGCACCGGATTGGCGATGGCTTCGTCGAGGGATTTAACGCCGTGC
>DATBEY010000095.1:0-5984 GCA_036558765.1 Binatia bacterium
CCTCAGAATGCGCGAGCGATTCACCCCGACAGCTTGACGACCGCCGAAGGATACGGGAAGAATAGAGGCCGATTTAAGAACTCACGGAGGATAATGCATGGCCAAGCCAGCCCCGAAAACAGAAATGGTTAAAAAATCGCCGAAACGATGGCAGTCGGACGTCATCGTCGACATGATCAAGCGCTATCGCTTCGAGTATATCGCGCTTAATCCTGGCGCGAGCTATCGTGGTCTGCACGATTCTTTGGTCAATTACGGCGAGAACGATCCGCCGATGCTGCTTTGCCAGCATGAAAAAATCGCCGTGCAAATCGCCCACGGTTATGCCCGCGCCACGGGCAAGCCGATGATCGCGATCGTGCATGATCTCGTCGGTCTGCTGCACGCTCCCATGGGTATTTACTACGCCTACCTCGATCGCGCTCCGGTCTTCATCGTCGGCGCCACCGGGCCGATGGCGGAACCCAAGCGCCGCCCGTTCATCGACTGGATTCATACCGCCAATGGACAGGGCGAAGCGATTCGCAATTTCGTCAAATGGGACTACCAACCGACGACTGTCGATGGCGTGCCCGGCGCGTTCGCGCGCGCCTATTCAGTCATGATGAGCGCGCGGCAAGGGCCTGTCTATATGGTCTATGACGCGGGTTTGCAGGAAGCGGAGTTGACCCAGGAAGTGGAAATGCCGCCGCCCGGCGCGGTCGATGTGCCCACCGCGCCTTCGGCCGATCCCACCGCTCTCGAAAAAGCGGCGACCACGCTGGCGGGAGCCAATAGGATTGCGATAATCGCTGATTTCGCCGCGCGGCCGCCGCACGGTTGGAATCACGTCGTAGAGCTAGCCGAGACGCTCGGCGCTTCAGTCTGGGACGTCGGCTCGCGCCTCAATTTTCCCAGCGATCATCGGCTCAATCTGACGATGGATCCCGACGGTTGCTACAAAGACGTCGACGTGGTGCTTACCCTCGACATCGCCGATTTTGAAAAACCCACGCACGTGCGCGACATCGCCACTCGTACTGTCGTCAGTAAAGTTCCGGCCGATGCGACCTGGATCGATATTGGATTTACCGATATCGAGATCAGCAAATGGTCGATGGATTACGCTCGCCCGTTCTACGCGCAGCAGCGCATGACCGCGGATCCGGTCACCACCTGCCCGCAATTGACCAAACTGCTTAAAGAAAAAATTGCCAAGACAGCTGGACTCGGCGAAAAAATCGCCAAGCGCAGGGAGGAAATAGGCAAACGTCACGCGGAGAATCGCGCCAAGTGGAACAAACAGGCGCAGGAGCATTGGGATCAAAAGCCCATGACCGTGCCGCGCCTCGCGCTCGAAGTATGGGAAGCGATCAAAGGTGAAGACTGGGTGCTCACCACCGGCGATTTGGGTAGCTGGGGGAAAAAACTCTGGAATTTCGATCGTCCCTATTGTCATGCCGGCCGCGAGCTCGGCACCGGCACGCAGATCGGATTATCTCTCGGCGTTGCGCTCGCCAACAAAGGCACCGGCCGGCTGGTCGTCGATTTGCAGCCTGACGGCGATCTGATGTTCGACGCCGGTTCGCTCTGGATCGCGGCCAAATATCAGATCCCGATGCTAGTCGTGATGTTCAACAATCGGGCGTATTACAACGACTGGAATCACCAGCTCGTCCTCGCCAGGACCCGCGGAACGGACCCGAACCGCGCTCACATCGGTATGGATCTGTTCGGTCCCGATCCGGATTTCGCCGGATTGGCAAAATCGATGGGTTGGTACGCCGAAGGACCGTTTGAAAACGGCGATGATCTAAAAGGCGCACTCAAACGCGCCATTGAGCAGGTCAAGCGCGGCAAACCCGCGCTCATCGATGCCGTCTGCGACAGACGAAATCACGGATAAGTACTCTGGTGTGCTCCGCACTAATCAAGCGCGGAGCACGCTGGCGCGCCGGGATTTTGGCGTGCGCTGGACTGAGAAAATAGCCTTCTTATCTCACCTGGAAGATTTCTTTCCAGATTTTTTCATACTTTGGGAATTCTTTGACATCATCGATCGTGAGCATGTAGTACGTCGCCGGACGAACTTTCTCTAAGGGTTCGACGTGCGGATGCGCGGGAGTTTCCCCGCCCTGCGCCCAGACACGCTGACCTTCTTCGCTGATCGCCCACCGCGCCCAGAGCATCCCGGTGTTGGGATGCGGCGCTCCTCGCAGTAGCGAAACCGCGCCGCCGATTTCACCGACTCCTTCCGTCATCAGCGGCTGAATCGGCGCGCCTTTTTTAACGCGAGGGGGAAAATGGTGCGAGTAACAGGTGATACACACGGCTCGTTGTCCCGCGACCAAAAACTCGATCAGCTGCGAATGGCCCTTATGAAATTCCACTTGGTTCGCGGCGATGCGTTTGAATAAATCGATGGCTCGTTCATCGCTGTTGTACTTGCGCTTGGCGAAGGCGATCAGCATCTGGTAGTCACGCGCCTCGCCCATCATGAGATCCTTCCATTTCGGATTACCCAGCTCTTCAAAACTTCTGGGTTCGTCTCCTTTTTTGACGAGATTGGTATTCCAGCCCGCAATGTAGAATTGAGTGTCGGTCGCCACCCAATATTCGCTCTTCATGTTCGCCGGAAAGGCCGCGGCTTCCGGCAGCGCCAACGGTGTAATCAGCTTTTGATTGACCGCTTGTCCCATGTAAGGCAACGATCCGCCCAAGACATCGCCGACCACCCGGCCGCCGCGCGCCTCCGCGCTCGCGCGCGCGAGCAATTCGTCCGGCGTGGCATCGATATGATTCACCGTCACGCCGGGAAATCTTTTCATGAACGCCGGCGGAATAACCTCCATCGCTCGATTCGAAAGAGGCATATACAAGGTGAGCTTGCCACCTTCGCTCTTTGCCTTTTCATGGAGCGATTCGAGCGACTCCGCTGGCGCCGCAGCGGCAGCCGCCAAAGCAGGCGCGACCGAGACCAGCAGAGTCAAAAGTATCGAGGCGAGATTTCTCAGCGGAATTTTGGCTGCCATGTGACCTCCTCCTGACGAGCGCTGGGGTTGGACTATTCGTTTGCTGCGGTTCGCATCCTGTTATTGCAAACGCCTTTTTTATCGCGCCCACCCAATGATAAACCGTTGCGTATTTACTCCCGTCATGCGGGTTTTTACAAGAGGCAGATCATTGCCCGCCAGCGCTCTGCGTACGTGCCTCGAAGAAGCGTGCTCCCCAAGACGGACGACATGCGTCGTTTATCCACAGTTTCGCCGCCGTCCATATGGTACTTTCGTTTTGCTTTGTTAGACTTTTATAGATGGGGATTCTCCAGGAAGGCCGCAATTGTTGGAAACTCGCCCAGGCATCGCGAATCAAATTTTTGATCGATGGAGCAGCTTATTTTGCGGCGGTGGCTGACGCTTTCGAACTGGCTCATGAGTCGATCCTCATCCGGGGCTGGGACTTCGATAGCCGTATTCATCTGAAGCCTCCCGACCGCGAAGGAAAACACTTTCCGGATTTGGGAAGCTATCTCAACGATTTGGCAGCGCGGCGCCCGAATCTGCAGATCCACATCCTGGTCTGGGATTTCGCGATGATTTTCGCCCTCGATCGCGAAGTGCTGCCATTTTTTGGTCCCAGCTGGAAACGCCATCCGCGGGTGCATTTCCATATGGACGGCGACCACCCGGTGGGCGCCTCTCATCATCCGAAAATCGCCGTGGTTGACGATGCGATTGCGTTCGTCGGCGGGCTGGATCTGGCTCGAGGAAGATGGGATACGCCTGAGCATCGGCCTGACGACATCAGAAGGGTCGATGCCAATGGGGTCATTCCAGCGCCGCATCACGATTTGCAACTCGGCGTGGCCGGTCAAGTTGCCGCGCGGCTAGGAGATCTCGTTCGGCAGCGCTGGTCCGCAGCTACCGGACAGCAGCTGCGCGTGCCCGCCGCTCGCCGCGATCTCTGGCCGGCCGCTTTAGCCCCCGACTTGATGGACGTGAAGGTTGCCGTCGCGCGCACCGAGCCACAGTACCCTGGCAACAAGGGAACTCGAGAAATCGAAAAGCTTTTTCTCGATAGCATCGCCACGGCGCAACGATCCATCTATATCGAAAACCAGTACTTGAGTTCCGCGGTTATCGGCGATGCCCTGGTCAAACGGCTGCGCGAGCGCAATGGACCCGAAGTGGTCGCGGTGATCTCGAAAGCAAGCGCAGGCTGGTTGGAGAGCGCGACCATGGATGTTTTGCGTTCGCGTCTCGTCAAACGACTCCGCGAAGCCGACGAGTACCGCCGCCTGCGCATCTTTTGCCCCATTGTCGATGAACAGAAAACCTGCTGCATGTCGGTACACTCGAAGCTGCTGATCGCCGATAATCAATTGGTCCGAATCGGTTCGGCGAACGTCAGCAACCGCTCCATGGGTTTCGATACCGAATGCGATCTGGCATTGGAAGCGAACGGAAGCCGTGCCGTGGAAGGGGCGCTTGATCGTCTGCGCAGTTCCCTGTTGGCCGAGCATCTTGGCGCTTCGCCGGAAGAGCTCGCTCGAAGCTTCGACGAGACGCATTCTTTGATTGCTACTATCAGAAAATTTCGCACCGATCGCGCGCGCACCCTGGAACTTGTAGATTGCTCCGTGCCCGAATGGCTCGATCAGATGATTCCGGACTCCGCCCTTCTCGACCCTGAGACGCCGATCGCTCCCGAAAAGTTGGTGGACGAATTCGTATTGTCGGACGAGCGCGGCTCTTCAAGCGGTGCGCTTTTCCGCGGGCTGCTGATCATGGTATTTGTGTTTGGTTTGGCGGCAGCATGGCGCTGGACCCCATTGCATGACGTGGTCGATCTCAACACACTGAAAGCTTGGGCGGCTTCGCTTGAGGACAGCAATGTCGCCTCACTCTGGATGGTCGGTGCTTTCCTGGTCGGCGGCATCACCGCTTTTCCCGTGACCGTGCTGATCCTCGCCACGGCATACGCCTTCGATGCATGGCCGGCGATGGTTTACTCACTGATCGGCTGCATCGTCAGCGCGATTTTTCTTTACGCCATCGGCCGGCAGTTGGGCAGAAAGAACGTGGTGCGTTTCGCCGGGAAGCGGTTAAACCGAATGAACCGCCTGATCTCCAAACACGGGACGCTCGCCGTGGCGGCAGTGCGCATGGTCCCGGTCGCGCCTTATTCCCTCGTGAATTTGGCCGCTGGAGCTGTCCGGGTGCCATTCCGGGACTTTGTCCTTGGAACAGTTTTGGGCATGAGTCCCGGAGTGATCGGCATCACTTTCTTTGAAAGTCAGGTTGAAGAATTGCTTCGTGACCCAAATCCAGTCTCGATTTTGGTTCTGACGGTTGCGTTGGGTTTTATGCTGCTCGGGATCTATGGATTTCGCCGCTGGGTTGCAGCGAAGCAGACTCCGGGACGACGAAGAATGTCGCGGCCTTCGCGATTGGCCGAAATTCGCTAATCCGCTCCGATCTCATGCAACGCTTCTCGGTGCTGTCCTATAATATTCATGAGTGCGTCGGCTCCGACCGCTGCCGTAACCCGGCGCGCATCGCCGAGGTGATCAAGGCAAGCGGCGCTCAGATCATCGGTCTTCAAGAAGTCCACTCCGATCCGTGCGGCGTCGAAGAGCTGCATCAAATGAATTATCTGGCCGCCGCCACCGGCTTCAATGCGATCGCGGGGCCGGCCGTGGAGCGCTCGAATGGGCATTACGGCAATGTGCTGCTCACACGCTACAAGGTTCACCATGTGCGCAACTTGAACCTTAGTTATCGCCGCTGCGAACCGCGGGGCGCCATCGATGCCGATCTCGAAATCGACGGCGAAATGGTGCGGGTTATTGTCACGCATCTTGGACTTTTGCCGATCGAACGGCGATTTCAGGTGAAAAAGCTGCTGGCCGCCCTTGCCGAGGAACGCTCGCGCATTGTCATTTTGATGAGCGACTTCAATGAGTGGCTGCCCACAGGCCGTTCGTTGCGCTGGATTCATTCGCG
>DATBEY010000096.1:0-3634 GCA_036558765.1 Binatia bacterium
GAACTCTACGTCAAAGCTCTCAATGTTTTAGAAGAAGCGGAGAAGGGGGAATTTCAGCGCCAGGATATTCGCGCGGTGATTCGGCGCGTGCAAACCCGGATCAAGCGCCAGCTCTCGAAAGATTATAGCGAGGAGGAGATCGAAAAATTTCTCGAGATCATGCCGGAGCGTTATTTTTCATCCACCCCGGAAGACGATATCGTCGAGCATTTCGCGATCATGCAACGATTCGACGGCGAGCAGGCGGAGGTAGCGATCGAGCACTTTCCGGAGCGCGACTGCAGCTCGGTGGTGATCTGTTATGTGGATCGGCCCGGATTATTCGCGTCGATCACTGGTGTTCTCGCGGCGCTCAGTTTCGATATTCTCAACGCGCGCATCTTTACCTCGAGCGATGGACGCATCCTCGATGTTTTCCGGATTTCACACCACGGCCGACCGGAACTCGTCATGGCCGAACAAAAATGGGAGAAATTTCGTCTCGTGCTCAACGGGGTGCTCGATGGAAAGATCGATGTTGCAACGCTGGTGGGCTCTTCCAAACCGTCTTTATTGCTAGTCAAGCGAGCGCCAAAAGTTTCAACCGTTGTGAACATCGACAACGACGCTTCCGATGACTTCACGATCGTCGAAGTCTTCACTGAAGATCGTATCGGCGTTTTGTTCGCGATCGCCTACAGCCTGCACCAGCTTGGATTGTCGATTCACGTCGCGAAGATTTCCACGAACGTCGATCAGGTTGCCGATGTGTTTTACGTCACCGACCAGAACGGCGGCAAAATTATCGTACCCGAGCAGGTTGAAACCATACGAGCATTTCTGCAGCAGAATCTGACGCGGCCCAATGAGCCAAGCGAAGGACACGCTCAGCCCCTCCATTGACGCGTTTCTATCGATGGTGGTCGTCGAGAAGGGCTTGGCGTGGAATACCGTCCAGGCCTACGGCCGCGATTTGGCCAAGCTGGCCAATTATCTTCAATCACGCGGCATATCGTCCTGGCGCGAAGTCGATGCGACGCAGATACGCTCGTTTATCAGCTCCTTGCGCACTAGCGGACTGAGTTCACGAACCGTCGCCCGCCACGGTGTCACCGTCAGACAGCTACTGGCTTTTCTTCAAGCCGAACGTCACATCAAAACCGCTCTGCTGCCGAGCTTTTCGTTGCCGCGGCCGCCGCGCAAGCTGCCGCAAATCCTTTCCGCCGAGGATGTACGAAAACTTCTGGCGCAACCGGATGCCGCGAAACCGCTCGGCGCCCGTGATCGGGCCATGCTCGAGATTCTCTATGCCAGCGGGCTGCGCGTCTCCGAACTGGTGACGCTTCAGACAGCCCAGGTCAATTTTCAAGGCGACTATCTCATCGTGAAAGGTAAGGGCGGCAAAACCAGGGCCGTGCCTTTTGGTCGATGGGCCCGTGCGCGGCTCACAGATTATTTGGCGAGCGCCCGGCGCGCCCTGTTGAAAAGAAGATCGAGCGCCTACCTTTTTGTCAATCGCTCCGGAAAGCCGCTAACGCGGCAAGGATTCTGGAAGCTCATTCGAACTTACGCTCTGGCAGCAGGAATCGAGAAGCGCGTGACACCTCATACCTTGCGCCATTCCTTCGCAACTCACTTACTCGAGGGCGGCGCGGATTTGCGATCGGTGCAGGCGATGCTCGGACATGCCGATATCTCAACCACGCAAATTTATACCCATGTGGACGGGGCGCGGCTGAAAAAAGTACACCGCGAGCATCATCCGAGAGAAAGGCGGCGCGGGAAAAGCAACCGCAGAGATGGAGTAATGGAGTGAGAGCATTGTGCGGAGCACCCAGGTTGTGGGCGGGCCGACCCGTACTCCAGTACTCCATCGCTCCAAAGCGGCATTTTCTTATTTTCGCCTTGTGTTTTCATTGACCTTGCCGTATTGATACTCAAGGAGTCTCCCCGCAGGACACTATTGGAAGAGTCAATCCGCCAAATCGCGATTTGGGCGCTGCCAGTTCTGATCGCAGTCGTCTTTCACGAAGTTGCTCATGGATGGGTCGCGTATCAGCTAGGTGATTCAACGGCCGCCAGGCTCGGTCGTTTGACCTTGAATCCTTTCGCGCATGTGGATCTGTTCGGCACCATTCTAGTGCCGTTGATATTGATCGTTTCCAATGCGCCGTTTGTCTTCGGTTACGCCAAGCCGGTGCCGGTAAATTTTTCCAATCTGCGCAATCCTAAACGGGATATGATTTGGGTGGCGGCCGCGGGTCCCGCGACGAACTTGCTCTTGGCCTTTGTCTGCTCGGTCGCCTGGAAGCTTCTGGCGCCCGGCTTTGGAGATCAAGCCACACAAGCCGGCGCTTCAAGGTTCTCCGACTATACGGCAGCACTCGTGCTGATGGCACAGAGCGGGATTTTGATCAACATCGTTCTTGCGGTTTTCAATCTGCTGCCACTGCCGCCGCTGGATGGCGGACGGGTGATGGTCGGGCTGTTGCCGCGAACATTATCGACGAGCTTGGCGAAAATCGAACCCTACGGCTTTATCATATTGATCGTTCTGTTAATGACTCACACCTTGGACCGAATCATTGATCCGCCCACGGAGTTCTTGCTACGGCTCTATCTGGGAGCGCACTAGATCGGACGTTTATGCAAATCATCGTGAGCGGGATGCGCCCCACCGGACGATTGCATTTGGGACATTTCCACGGCGCGCTGGAGAACTGGCTGCGACTCCAGCGAGAATATCAATGCTATTTTTTCGTCGCGGACTGGCACGCTTTGACGACCGATTATGCGACGCCGCAGGGGATTCAGCAAAATACGCTGGAGATGGTGATGGACTGGCTGAGTATCGGACTCGATCCCGCCAGGGCGGTGATCTTCCGCCAGTCGCAAGTCAAAGAGCACGCCGAGCTGCACTTGATTTATTCGATGATCACACCGGTGCCTTGGCTCGAGCGCAACCCGACCTACAAAGAGCAGATCAAAGAGCTGACCGGCAAGGATCTGTCGACTTACGGTTTTCTCGGTTATCCGGTTTTACAAGCGGCCGATATCACGATCTACAAAGCGAACAAAGTTCCGGTCGGGGTAGATCAGGCGCCTCACGTCGAGCTTACGCGCGAGATCGTACGGCGATTTAATCAGCTTTATCAGCCGATTTTTCCCGAACCTGAAGTGCTGCTGACCGAGGCCCAGAAGGTTCCGGGTCTCGATGGGCGGAAAATGAGCAAAAGCTACGGCAACGCGGTGTTTCTTTCCGATACGCCGCCGGAAATCGACCACAAGCTCAGCCGAATGATGACCGACCCGGCACGGGTGAGACGGAGCGATCCGGGCGAGCCCGAGAAGTGCCCGGCGTTTCAGCTCCATAAAATTTATTGTACGCCGGAAGAAATCGAACAGGTTTCGGTGGGCTGCCGCAGCGCCGGGATCGGCTGCCTGGAATGTAAGAAAATCATGATCAAGCATGTCATCGACGATCTCGCGCCTTTTCGCGAGAAGCGCGCGCACTACGAGAAACAACCGGCTGAGGTGGAAAAAATTCTGGCGCTGGGAACCGATGTCGCACAGCAAGCAGCCGCAGCGACCATGACGGAAGTAAGAGGAACTTTGGGGTTGTGAGCACTCACGTCCAGCTGGAAATTTTCGAGGG
>DATBEY010000097.1:0-4938 GCA_036558765.1 Binatia bacterium
GAAAGCGAGGGATTGGCTCGCGACGTCTTTGCCTTACTTTATAGCACCATGATTCACGATTCGCAGAAGCACGTTGGCATCCTCGAATTCCTGCGTGCAAGGTTGTCCAAAACCTTCGGCCCTTCAAAACCGAAGTGAACAAGCTTTAATCAGCTAAGCTCGAAAATCGACTAAAGCTTTGACGCTATCCGGCGCAAATGTTGGGATACCCCGTCGGGCGCAGGCTCGGTGTCACGAAGGCGAGAAGATGGGGGTCATTTTTTGCAGAGTGGTTCGTTCGTAGCGCCCAAGACCTCAATCTTATTCCTCGGTTCTTGATGGAAATCCTCGACTAGGACGATGTCCATCGTTCCCAACCCGGCAACGATGATGAAACTGGCTGCCATTTTGCCGTAGTCAAGAAACCTGAGCATTCGTTTTCCGAGTGAGCAGCCAGTCACAGCCTGAAAAGGCATCCGTCGCGCAGCGATCCATTTCGACATAAACGATGAGTTTTTTGCAGTTCTTCGGCTCATCAATGCCCACTTCTCGGCGAGCGATCATGGCCATCCGGACCCCCAAGCACTTGACCAGCACAATGGTGGCCGTGGATCGTGGATGATCCTTCAACAGCTCTTCGAAGCTTCGCATTATGTTTCCTTAGTTGCTGGTGGGCTTTGTGAATTGGCTCTTCGGTAGCTCGCCGGTAATTGAAGAATCGTAAATCCGATTCCGCACGCGATGAACGCCTATGCGAATCGGCGATTATTCCGACGCGAGGGATTTTGCACGTTAAGCCCACCTAGATCGAGCCGCAGCAAGCTAGATGAGGATCACAGAGATGCTCGTAGAGTTCGCAGGGGGTTTTGCAGAATTTAGAAAAACTACTGGCGGTTTTCCCTTTTTTGAAAAGATTAAAGCAAAACCAACGTAAGTTCCCGCTTACTTAAGTCGTTCCCTGTGGTATGCGCCTTGCGTTTTGCAAAATGGCCAGAGGACTAAACGAGTCCTTTGACACTAGTGAGCGACGTTGAAGCTCGGACTTCAAAGTTCATACGCCATTGAGGGTTTGCTTGTATTGGCCGGGAAGCCTTTCGGGACGGTGATGTTGTTACACGAGATCGCAGTGGCGGGGAGCGTGCCGGAAAGTTTTCTTGCGAAGATTTTTCAAAAACTCACTCGAACCGGCGTGCTGGTATCGTCGCGTGGCGCGGTGCGGGGGTATGCGCTGGCGCGCAGACCCAAGGACTTGTCTGTGAAAGAAATTCTTCTGCCACTGGAAGGATCGGATCTTCTCGACCGCTGCATTTTCTGGAGCCACAGATGCGCAGACGATGATCCCTGCCCGCTCCATTTTCGATGGAAGAAGGTTAGAGAACGAATCATCGGCGATCTTATGGAGCGAACCACGCTGGCTGACTTGGCAAAGGCTCGGGGACATAGCCAAACCGGTGCTCAGAAGCACGTGAAAGAATAATGCTCGAAAGTCAGATTACACAGATCCAGGCTGAACTTCCGCGGAGCGATCACCACAAGAATTTGATCGCCTGCCAGGTCGCTTGTCCCGTGCACACCGATGCGCGCGGGTACGTCCGCGCGATTGCCGATGGCGATTTTGAACAAGCGTACCTGATCGCGCGAGGTCCCAATCCGTTTGCATCCATTTGTGGGCGAATCTGTGGTGCGCCATGCGAGCTTTCGTGCCGTCGCGGAAAAATTCCGCGCACCGACGACGATGGCTCATTCGTTGCGCTTGATCGGCCCATTGCGATTCGCGCGCTAAAACGATTCGTCTGCGAAGCCTATGGGGCCGAAGCGCGGCCACCAGATCAAATTCTGCAAGCCCTCAGGAGCCATGTTTCGCAAATCGCCGGCGACGCCGAGGAAATGGCATTCCTATTGCGCGCTGCTACTCAAGGAAGGTTGATTCCTGCCAACGGAGACGGCGTTGCGATCATCGGTTCGGGCCCGGCCGGGCTCAGCGCCGCGCATGACCTCGCGCTTTTAGGCTTTACGCCAGTGGTGTTCGAGTTGGAGCCGGTGGCTGCGGGCATGCTTGCGGTCGGTGTGCCTGAATACCGGCTGCCGCGCGAATTAATTAGGCGCGAAGTCGCTGTGATTGAGGCGCTCGGCGTGAAAATTCGCTGCAATAGCAAGATCGGGCAGGACGTTTCTTTTCGGTCGCTAAGAGAAAATTTCTCTTCCGTGATTATCGCCGTAGGCGCAAAGCGCCCAAGAGCCTTAGGGCTTCCCGGTGAGCAGGGGCCGGGTGTTTATGGCGGTGTTGATTTCTTGCGCGCTGTCGCGCTGGGCGAAAGCTTGCAGCTGGGATCGGACGTCGGCGTGATCGGTGGCGGCAATGTCGCCTATGACGTCGCGCGCACCGTCGTAAGGCAAGCCGCCTACGATGCTGCACGTGTTGCAGCTCGTCTCTCGGCAATAAGCCGAGTTCGATTGATCTCTCTCGAAACGCTGGAGGAAATGCCCGCCGATACGGTGGAAATTCGCGAAGGCGAAGAGGAAGGGATCGAGCGGCTCTCCGGTTGGGGCCCCGTGGCGATTCAACGCGGGGAACGGGGAAACGTCGTTGGCCTAGAAATCAAACAGTGCTTGCGCGTTTACGATGAGCAGAAGCGTTTTTCGCCGCAATTCGACGAAGCGAATCGGCAGATTCTGAACTGTGACACTATTTTGATTGCCGCCGGGCAAGCGCCCGATCTGTCTTTCTTGGAGGAGGGCGGCACTGACGTCGAACAATTCCGCCCCGGCTGGCCCAAGGTCGATCCAGTCACGCTCATGACCACGGCGAAAGGCGTCTTTGTCGCCGGAGATCTTGCCCATGGAACGAGACTGTTGATCGATGCCGTGGCTTCGGGAAAGAAAGCAGCTCGCTCCGTCTATGAGTACGTTACCGGTCGCGCGCTTCATCCGGAAACGCTGATGAGCTTCATTCGGCTCGACCGCTATCAGCGGGAACGCCGTTACGAGCAGATCCGACGCGTGGAGTTATCAACGACATCAGCGCAGGAGCGTTTGCGAGAACCAACGGCGCAGGTGGAAAAATGCTTCACCTCGAACGAAGCGATGCGCGAAGCGTCGCGCTGCCTCGATTGCGGTGTCACGCCGGTATTCGACGGAAATCGTTGTATCCTCTGCGGCGGTTGCGCCGATGTCTGTCCCACACTGTGTCTGAAAATTATTTCGCTCGCAGCGCTGAAACCAACGCCGGATATCGCCGAGCTGCTCGGTTCGGAGCTTGGCGATGAGCCGAACCTAGAGAAGAATTCGGCAATTCTGAAAGACGAGGACCGTTGCATTCGCTGCGCGCTTTGCGTGGAGCGTTGCCCTGCTGACGCCATCGCCATGGAGCGCGTGAGCTTTCAAACCGAGTGGAGGACCGCATGACCACCGCCCCGAAATCGACGCAAACCAGCGGTTCGCGCCTCGATCCCGAAGCGATGCCGCGGCGGGATTTTCTTGGCCTCGCTGCGTGGTGGTCGGCGGCAGCGGCGCTGCTTTTTGGTTTCTTTGGCGCGATGCGGTTACCGAAAGCTGCGGTGCTTCCCTCGCCAGCGAAAAAATTTAAAGTCACGCTTCCCCCATCGCTCCCGTCGGCGCAGCCGTATCTCCCTATTGGCCGCTCTGTGGCCATCGTGAAGGAAGGAAATAGTGTGCATGCTATTTCTCGCATCTGCACGCATTTGGGCTGCATCGTGAAGCCCACTGAGACCGGGTTCGATTGCCCCTGTCACGGCTCCAAGTTCGCCAAGGACGGCTCTGTGATCAAAGGCCCGGCGCCGAAAGCTTTACCCTGGCTCGAAGTGAAACACTTAGGCGGCGACCATTTTATCGTGGACGAGGGAAAAAACGTCCCCTTGGGGACAACGGTGACGGTATGAATCAAGTCACGGCAAAAGCGCAAACGGCAAACGGATCAGCCGTCGCGCGCTTCACGGAGAACCTAAGGGCGGTGCCGCGTCACTTGCAGGAAACCATATTCCGAACGGGAAGGCCCGCTTCTGATCGGACGCGTTCCACGTTCGTCTTCGGCAATGTCTTTCTCCATCTCCACCCGGTGCGCGCGCATCGCTGGAGCCTCCGTTGGTCGACGACCTTCGGGCTCGGGATTGCGGCGGTCTCGTGTTTTTTCGTTCTCGTAATCACCGGTGTCCTGCTGATGTTTTACTACAAACCTTATCCGGACGTCGCTTATCTTTCTATCAAAGACATTCATTTTGTCGTGCCCACAGGACGATTTATCCGCAACATCCACCGCTGGTCGGGCAACATGATGGTGGTGATCGTTCTCCTACACATGGGGCGCGTCTTTTATACGGCATCTTACCGAGCACCGCGCGAATTCAACTGGCTCATCGGCATGGGACTTCTCGTGGTGACGTTGGGTCTTTCTTTTACCGGCTATCTTCTCCCGTGGGACCAACTGGCCTATTGGGCAATTACCATTGGCGCCAACATCGCGCAGTCGCCCCGCGAGGTCACTGACGCGCTCGGGATCACGCAATGGTTCGACATCGGCGGCCTGCAGAAACTAATTTTACTCGGCTCCGAAGACGTCGGCGAGGAAGCGCTGATCCGCTTTTATTTATTCCACGTGATGGTGCTGCCGCTGATTCTCGTGACCCTCATGGCCGTTCACTTCTGGCGCATTCGCAAAGACGGCGGATTGGCGAAGCCCGCCGATGCTGATTGCCGGCTCGGCGTTTCCCCAAGAGATCTCTATCCGGTTTTTACGCAAGCGCCGCAAAAAACCTATAGCTTGGCGGCGATCGTCAAGGGACGAACCCCCGCGGTGGGAGACGGACCGGAACAAACCCTGCCGTCGATGCCGCACCTCATGATCGGTGAGGCGGCCGTGTTTATGTTAACCATCGCGCTCTCGGTCATTCTCGCGATTTTTCTCGACGCTCCCTTAAAGGAAGTTGCCAACCCGGCGGTGCC
>DATBEY010000098.1:0-3252 GCA_036558765.1 Binatia bacterium
GTCTTTGAAACGGCGCGGATAATTATCGAGAAAATTGTCAATTCCGACGACTTCGTGCCCCGCACCGAGCAGTCGTTCCGCCAAATGCGAGCCAATGAAACCGGCGACGCCCGTGATAACTGATTTCACCGGCATTTGCTCCTCGAGGCAACAGCGCTCGGTGCCGCTGCGTCGCGCCGCGCCTCAAACATCTTTTTGAACTCAAAGATGCCGCCAAAAATCGGAGCTTTGTGGACCATCTGCTTTACGAGACGACGCTATCCCGAGCACGATTGAGTTTCTCGACGATCGCGTCGATCAGAGCATCGCCGTTTTCCACCGACATGGCGACCCGCAATGCCAGCAATTTGTCTTTTGCAAATGGAAACTGTACAAGCTTCACAATATCCTTCTCGGTCGTGATGATCAAATCGACCCGTCGTGCTGCCCGGTTGATCTCCTGCCAGTCCCGCGCCGTGTAGATATGATGATCGGGAAACTCCAAAGTCTCGACGATCTCGCCTTCCCAATCGTAGACCAACCGATAAAAGGGCCTCGGGTCGGCGACGCCGGTGACCGTAACGATTTTGCTCCGGTAGAGAAGCGTGAGCGGAAATTCCTTGGACCCGTTCGCGCCAAAGCTTAGTAATGAAACCGGGGATAACGAGGCGGCGAAGATTTTGTCACCGCGCTTGTCTCGGATGACTGAAGTCCACTTATCATTGGCTCCGGTGATCAAGAGGAAGTCGGCGCGTCGATAATTTTGTCGCGGCTCACGAAAGGGGCCGGCCGGCAGCATCCAGCCGGAGCTATCTGCCCCCAATAACAGGAGGTCGATATCCCGTTCGACGCGCCGATGTTGGAAGCCGTCGTCGAGAATAAACATATCGACTTCTTTTTTCTTCAGCAGCTCTAACGCAGCCTTGGAACGATCTTTGGCGACCGCCACGGTCTGCCCGTACAATGCCGCCATCATGAGCGGTTCATCACCGGATGTTGCGGCGCTTCCAGGCATGAGAGTCTCTTGACTCGGCTCGATCACCACTGCGCCGGAGTTGCGCCGGCCATAGCCGCGGCTCAATATTCCGCAGCGAAGTCCCCTATTTTTCAGGGCATCGGCGAGCCACAAGCAACTCGGTGTCTTACCCGTGCCACCGACAGTGAGATTACCGACGCTCAGTACTGGTTTGGGCAATCGCACCGACTTGGCACACCCGAGCGTAAATAAGCCGTTACGGAACTGAGCGCCGATCATGTACAAGAACGATAGTGGCAGAAAAAGCAGCCATACACATTTGCCGAGCACGCCTTTGCGTCCCCAGACATCCCGAATCGAGAGATTCATTGCTTCATGCGCTGTCCTGGGTGGCCGAAAAAACGAGTTACAGATAGCGTGTGGCGAGAGACAGATTGTTCGTCAGTGCTTCCTGATGAGCTGCGGCAAAATCCGCGGCGCTTTGCCCTATCCTTTGACGCGCCTCGGGGTCGGCTAATAGCTTCGTTAAAACGCGTGCTAGGTCTTCTGCCCCGTGCACCTCGATGGCGCCACCGTTACGCTTCATGCCTTCGGCAATCGTCCTGAAGTTCTCCATATAGGGCCCAAAAAGAACCGGCTTGCGGCAACGTGCCGGCTCGAGAATATTGTGGCCACCGGCATCAACCAGACTTCCGCCGACAAAAGCCAGATCAGCCGCATTGAAGAATGCCGTCAATTCCCCAACGGTATCGAGCAGCAAGACATCTGGTTGAAAATATTGATCCGGTTGCAACGTGGTCTTACGCTCGAAACTAAGGGAAGATTCCCTCAAGAGTTTTTCCACCTCGGAGAAGCGTTCTGGGTGGCGTGGCGCCAAAACCATCATAAGTTTCGGTATGCTGGCCCGAGCCAGTTGCAAAGCCCGAAGCAATGCCAATTCCTCGCCGCGATGGGTGCTCCCGGCGACCAAAACCTGCCGATCTGGAACCGTAAAACGCACAATATTTTCGCATCCGGCGACTGCGCCATCCACAGCGAATTTCAAACTGCCCACGACTGAAACTTTTTTTTCCGGCGCGCCGAGCTTGAGCATGCGCGCTGCATCCTCCCCCGACTGCATGCCAAGGGCGGTATACTGTGCGAGCACACGGCGAAAAAACGGCCGCGCGAGCTCGTAACGCGATAGCGCCTTCGCGGAAAGCCTTCCGCTCAACATGATCGTTGGAATTCCACGTCGGTAGGCTTCGCTGACAAGATTTGGCCAGATTTCAGTCTCGAGGAAGAGCAACAACGAGGGACCGATGCGCTTCACCGCACGGCGCGCGACCCAGGAAAAATCCAACGGAAGAAAGATAACCTTATCGCCAACTCCGGCTTGCCGGGCAACGCGATTGCCGGTGGCTGTGAAAGTCGAAATCACGACACTCCGCTCAGGCGCTTCAGCTTTAAGGGCGCGGACCAGCGCACCTGCGGCGCGGACCTCTCCAACGGACGCAGCATGAATCCAGATCGGCTCGCGCAGGCCTGAATTCAGGCTTTTTCCGTAGCAGGCGAAGCGTTGAGCCAAACCGTCTCGATAGCGTGGACCGAGAAACCAAATCAACGGAAGAAACGGGGCCGCAAGTGTGAAGACGACGATCAGAAGAAAGTTGTACAAAACGTAGCTCACCGACAGGTGACAATCTCTACTGCAGGACGCCGTGTTCCTCGCCATCGCGCTCTTCCAACGCTTGAATCATGTACAAACGGTTGTATTCCCCATTCCGTGCGAGCAACTCTTCGTGAGTTCCGTCCTCGGCGATTGTGCCATCGACCAGTACTACGATGCGGTCTGCTCGACGGACCGTCGATAGGCGATGTGCGATCACCACGGTGGTGCGGTCGGTCATAAGATTTTCTAGCGCGTCCTGCACGAGGCGCTCCGAATCGGTGTCCAGAGCGGAGGTGGCCTCATCGAGGATTAAAATCGGTGCATTTTTCAGCAAAGCTCGCGCGATCGCCAAGCGCTGCCGTTGGCCGCCTGACAGTTGCATCCCCAGCTCTCCCACGAAAGAATCATAGCCATGTGGCATAGCCATGATGAATTCGTGGGCATTGGCGGCTTTTGCAGCCGTAACGACAGCACTCATATCGGGATTGACAATACCATAGGCAATATTGTTCTTGACGGTATCGTTGAACAAGAATGTGTGCTGGGTGACAATACCTATTTGTGCGCGCAGCGAACGCACCGTGACATCGCGAATATCGACACCGTCGAGCAGGATGCGCCCGGCGCTCACGTCATAAAAGCGCGG
>DATBEY010000099.1:0-2419 GCA_036558765.1 Binatia bacterium
CGCGCTCCAGCCGCTTTCTTCGTCCACTCCTCGAACATCCGATCGAGGGCACTCGCGTGTTGACGCGCCGTCAACTGCAACGCGAATTAGCTGCCTCTTCAGCACGCCAGCAACACGGCGCTGGTGGATAAGATTGTTCAGGGTCTACTCGCGCGCACGTTTCAGTTGCCGGCAATAGTTTTGGATCTGACCGGGCGAGCCTGGCTGACCGGCAAAGTGGAATTTGCGACGAGCATCGATTTGATCAACTCGGTAAGGATTCTCGTGTAGCCCTGGCGCGCCGCTTCCCGGTAGAAGATCTGCTGAGCGGGCAGCTCAAAATGGAGGCTTTTGTGCGCCAGTCCCAAAATGCCGTGATCTTTCGCCGCCCAGGCGCCAATGGTCACCTGATCCAGCGGTTCAATCAGCAGATCGATTTTACCCATCTGCGCGCCCGCGCTGATTATGCGATCACGAATTTCACGATAGCTCGCCTTGATCGTGGCAGCCTCTGCGCGCGTAATGCCTAGAGTTGCCACCATGATCGCTTCTTCGGTTCCGTTCTGGTGGATGTCGATGTACAGATCCAAGGGGCCTCGAGCGGCCGCCAAATGATCGGCTGCGACGACTCGTGAACGGGTTTCGTATCGCGGGCGCGCAACCATTCAAATTGTTGCCCTGCCGGCGAGCAACGAACATGCCGGACGATTATCAGCGGGAGAACTACCCGGGTAATGCGCAAAGTGGCTCTTGGCAATCCCGAGAAGCAGAACCCGGCGGAATCATAGAAAAGCGATCGACCCGAGATCTCTCCTGTGAAGATGTTGCACACAGCTCGAAGCATGCTCATCCGCTACAACGAAAAAACGCTTTCGTTTAAGCATGAGCTGCATTTACGCCGAATCGGCCAGTGTGAAGATGAGTAACACGGTTTTGTGTTGTACGTCGGCGCTGTGAAAATCCTATACCCTGCTTGCGCGGTGTAACACGAATCCAGGCCCATCAGAGCATTGATTCCCCGAGAGTTTCCGACTTTCAATCGGTGGCTTCTTTCTTGCTGAGTGCACAGAAACACCAGAAAGGGAAGAGGTAGTGATCTGAAGATTAACTCGAACTTGACTTGCGCATTGGCCTCGAGAAAACCATTGCGGCTTAGGATTATTTGGCTGCCGCCCGCTGTTCGTCGCGTTGGTTCGATTGCGCATTCGTTTTCGGCCCTGCAACCGTCCCCGCCCGGCGCACCCCCGCTCGACCTTTAGGTTACGCAAACAGCAAGCGAGGAAAAATGAACAAACTCGAATTCATAACTCCTCGCCAGCAGCAACTGTCACCATCCCTGTCAGCGTTTCCGCTAGACCAGGTTCCTTTGACGTTAGTCAGCAGTCGTCGATTCCGGAGGAGTTTATGAAAAAACCGAGCTCAGGGCTCGCAGTGTTGGCCCTTATTTCGTGGCTGTTCTTTTGGACGAGCAGTGTGGGTGCGACTGAAAAAGTTCGTCTCGCCTACATTTCGGATTCGCCGGGCTCGTCTGCGCCGTACTGGATCGCGAAGGATGCGGGGTTTTACAAGAAATACGGAGTGGACGTCGACCTGATCTTCATCAATGGCAGCACGCGCGGAATCCAAAGCTTGATCGCGGGGGATCTGGATTTTGCGGGCGCCGTCGGCACCTCGGCAATCAATGGCAAGCTGGCCGGCGGCGATATTTATATCATCGACAGCCTGGTGAACACGTTGCCTTACTACATTATCGGCAAGCCGACGATCAAATCGCCTGAGGATCTCAAAGGCCGAAAGCTAGCGACTCATATTCCCGGCACCTCGGCGGACTTCGCCGTGCGCCTTGCGCTGCGTAAATTCGGCATCGACTACAAAGACATTCGAGCGATCATGGTGGGCGGAGCAACGGCGCGCGTAGCGGCGGTGATCAACGGTCAAACCGACTTCACAATGGTTACGGAGCCGGGAAAACTTCAGGGCGAAAACGCCGGCATGAAGGTGATCATCGACATGGCCAAGCTCAAGATCCCTTTTCAATTTAGTTGCACTGTCGCTTCGGGAAAACTGATCCGGGAAAATCCCAAGCTCGTGGAGACGATGGTCAAGTCGCTGGCCGAAGCGGTGCATTTCTTCAAAACTAATAAAAAGGAATCGATCCGCATCATGGCGAAATACACCCGCGGAGCGAGCCCTAAGGTCCTCGAAGGTTCATGGGATGCGTACGCGGAACTCCTCGAAGAGGATCTCCATCCGACGCTTGAGGGATTGAACGATACACTTGAGGTGCAGGCGGCCTGGGACCCGAAAGCGGCCAGCGCCAAGGCGCAAGACATCGTGGATCTCCGTTTTGTCGACAATCTGAAAAGGAGCGGCTTTTTCGACCGGCTCTACGGCCGCACGGACGTGACTCACAAGTAAGCATCGAACGTTACAATCGGAG
>DATBEY010000100.1:0-4142 GCA_036558765.1 Binatia bacterium
CGGTTTAACCACCGCGGCTTTGGCCGACTTGCGCGCGCAGGGTGTGATCCAATAACGAACGATCGACGATTATTTTGAACTGATCGTGACTTACGTCATCGAAGCGCGATGATCCAGCAATAAATCAGCACGGCGGCTGCCGCACCGCCGCAGGCCCACTGAGCGGCGCGTCCCGGCGGGCGCCGCGTTGTGAGCGCGATGAGGATGCCTAGAACACCGCCAACCAGGAGCCCGAGGAAATGAGCCCAAATATCGACACGCTCTCCGCCAGTTCCGAGCATCCCGAGAAGAGCAAGAGCTGCGGCAATCGGCAGCCAAGCGCGGCGCTTGCCCGACACCCTTCCTCGCCTAACCACAGCCACACCACCGAGTAAGCCGACAGCACCGAAAATCGAAGTCGAGGCTCCTACCGAGATATGCGCTGATCCATGCAGAAAAGCGTTGGCTAGATTTCCGCCGGCCCCGGCCAACAGCATCAGAGCGCCACCAAGCCCTATGCCCAAGACACTCGATACGGCGCCGAGGAACAAAGCGACGGCGATGGCATTGCTCAGTGCATGGACAACGTCGGCGTGCAACGTCAGCGCGGTCAGCGTACGCCAAGGCTCGCCGTTGAGGATCTTCTGGCTGTCGGCGCTGCCGCGCTCAAACCAAGACACCGTGGAGTTCGAGATATCCGTGATGATGAAAAATAGCAGAATAAGTATGCCGGCAACCGCACTTCCCACGAGCGAGCCTGCAGTATTGGCCGGCTCAATTCTCTCCGAAGGTTTCTTTGGATTCTCACTCTCGTACACCGAAAGAACAGCGCGCGCCCTCTCGACCTGGTCTTGCGGTACGCTGAGGACGACGCCATCCGGGCGCCGGCGCACGGTCGGGGATAATCCCTGAGCGAGGAGCACGAGGACCCACTCGCCGGCCACTTTGTCGTCGCCGGTCCGGCGCAAGAAAATTTCCGGATCGTCGCTCATCATCATCGCGGCGCACAGCACTCCCGGGGGCGATTTTCCTGTTTATAGTGGCAATCCAGCCTAATGCTCATGCGTCGTGTCTATTCCCGCCGGTCGAAAGTAACTGCATGAGAAAATTTTGTCCCTGCGGCACGACCATCAGTTGAATCTTGGCGCTGAGTTTGTCGATCATGGCTTGCTGCAGAGGGTCAATGGGATCAGGCATGAGTTGTTGACTTAATCCGGAGCCAGCGATGTAGCTCCGACTCCGACTTCCTATCCCGCTTCTCCGCATTGCCTACATGTAATCGGCTAATCATCGAGGTGTCGCGCTTGAGATACTCTGCCAACACTCTTGCCTTGATGCCGCACCAGTCTCTCGCCGCATACACCAGTAGCGAACGCGGTTCCAGCCAGCTTCGCTTGTGCTCCGTCCCAAGCAGTCGCCCCGCTTCAATCCCATACACTGCCGCCACTCCCTCCGCCAAGCGGGGAAATTTAACCTTGAAGGCGATTTTGATCGAGTCTGCTTGACAGTTTAGTCGACGCGATGGTACCGCTTGGGCTCGCAGCTTGTGACACCGGCTATGAGCGATAAGCAAAAAGAAGCGACTTCGTTGATCGTCGAACAGCTCGTTCAGAGCGGAATCAAGCTCGTGGCGAGCCTGCCCGACGACTGGATCGCTCCGCTGATCGATGCCGTCGACAAGGACAGTCGTTTTAAGCATGTACCGGTGAACCGCGAGGAGTCGGCGATCGGCCTTTGCTCCGGCGCTTTCTTCGGCGGCATTCCCTCTCTGGCTCTCATGGGGGCGTCCGGCTTGACGACCTGCATCTACGCCATCACAAAAATTAACTACAGCTACCACATTCCGCTTTTTATCTTCGCCACTCTGCGCGGCGTGATCGGCGATCCACGGCCGCATCACATATCGAACGGTCTGTACCTCACCAAGCTTTTGGATTCGATCAGCCTGCCGTTTTTGCTCGTGGAAGAGCGAAAGACCATCGAGCGCATCCCGGCTGCCTTCAAGCACTGCCAGGCGATGAACCGTCCCGAGGTGGTAATTTTCAGCGAAGCCGTCTTGCTCGGCGAAGCCTAGGAGACAACGTGGATCTAAGAGATTGTTTTAAATATTTCGCTGGCCGCCAGGGCGACGGAGTGGTAATCACCTCTGCGGGCGTCACCTCCGGCACATGGTGGCGAACCACCCACGATATGGACCAGGTTTTTTACCTTGGCGCCTCTATGAGCATGATTTCGATGTTCGGCGCCGGCATCGCCATGGGCGCGCCGAAGCTGCCCGTGTGGGTGTTTATGGGCGACGGAGCTTTCGTGATGAATCCGGGCATGCTGATGGTCGAACGCGATCTCAATCTGCCCAACTTGAAGCATTTCCTGGTTTCCAACCGCGTCTACAACGCCACCGGCGCCGCTCGTCTCGCCAATGCGAAGCGCAACGACTACGCGGCGATCGCGCGGGCCGTAGGCATCGAACGTGTTTTTGAGATCGACTCCCTTGAGGGGTTGCATAGTCAGTTCGATAAAATCGTATCGGAGCCCGGCCACACCTTTACGGTCCTCGAAGTCGAGCCGCTGCGGGAAAAACCAGGCGGCGTGCCTATTGATGATGTTGAATCCAAATTTCGCTTCGGACGCTACATCGAGAAAAAAGCCGGGATCAAAATTTTCCGCCATCCGGCACTCGAACCCATGAACCGCTAGCTTTCAGATTCGCGCGGCCTCGTTACAACTCGTCAGAAAGTTTAGCCTTCACCACGACCTAGCCGTGAACGGTTACTTTTAATTCGAAGATCAAAAGCTTCTATCAGAAAAAGAAATCCAAGAGTCATGCGATCGTGGCCATCAAAGCAGTGGCGCACAAGCTCTGCCGGGCTTGCTACTATATTATTAAAGACCAGGTCCCGTTTGATATCACCAAGGCGTTTGCCTGAGAGAGAAGTTTAACCGGCAGGGATGGGATGGTGAGCTCACGCTGGGCTTGGCTTAGAACCACATGGTCCGATTTGGCCGCTATCCCGTCCCACTACACATCAACAACTCGGCGGTGCTGTGATTCGATGGTACGCCCACGCCGTGAGCCACAATAGGGTTGGTTCCCGAACAGGGAGAGCCAGTGGATCTGTGATCCTATAACCTTGGACGCGGCGTGGTACCGATAGTTTTCTGGGGCAATGAAAATTGCCGGGGCGGGAGACGAACTGTTTACTGCTCACCGTTCACTGCTCACTGATCATCGATGGTACGGACCTACGGTCCGACCGACTGGTTGAAAACAGGGGCGCGTCAATCAAGGATCCCACACGCGAGGGTTGAAACAGAGAATAAAAAATTCTCACAGGAATGTCTGCGCCTCTTGACCTGCCTGCTAATGGGCGACCCGAAGCTACTAAAGCTTGCCAAAAGCCTTTGTCGTGTTTAGCTAGCGGAAGGGTCCATACTCACTTCTTGTTCAAGGAAATCTCTTCCCACTCCTCCGGTTCATCAAAAATCGAAGGCCGTCTGACGCGGATTCTGTGCGGTTCGACGATGGCGAGACAACGCACCAGGCTGGCGAGCTCAGTTTCTCTAACGAATTTCAAGACAAATTCGTTGACCGCCATTGGCCCCATGCTCCGCGGTCTGAACAAAATAATTCCGGGGTGCGATCCTGGGGGAAACTTACGAAGGTCTGCAAAGTCGAGATCGAGAGTAAAGACCATGCGATCTTCACCCTTGGCTGCCGCGCTTACATCAACATCCACCTTGCCAAGCAGCCCTTCTTCAAAGGCGGTAGATACGTTGTGACCGAGCGGCAAAAGTTGGTCTTTCAAATGACGCGAAAGATTTTCATCCAGTTTGATGTTCACTAGGCTCTGATCTTCCAGACGTTTTCGCGCGCCAGCTCGGCAGCATAAGCTACAGCAGCACGGATATCTTCAACCGTCAGAGAGGGATAATGGTCAATGATTTCTTCCGGCGTAAGCCCTTCAGCCAACGCATCGAGGATGATCGCGATGTAAATGCGCGTTCCCCGAATGCAGGGCTTTCCCGTGCAGACCTTCGGATCGACCGTAACTCGCGCCAACAATTCGTCATGAGTCATACGCCACCTCGCTCCGTCAACGCATTGCCTCAACCAGCCCCTCGCTTTCCTTAAGATACAATGCCGAGAGCGCGTTCGCCAACGC
>DATBEY010000101.1:0-6324 GCA_036558765.1 Binatia bacterium
CGGCCTTCGTTCAGCATTGAGCCCCAGGACGCAGTCGGAGGCGAAACTCCGAGGCCTAAAAAGCTCAAGCTGCCTTCGGCAACGATCGCGGCAGCCAGCCCAAACGTCGCTTGGATCAAAAGCGGCGGCAACAAATTCGGCAACAGATGGAGCACGATGATCCGCTGCGGCCGACATCCGAGTGCGCGTGCGGCGCTAATAAAATCTCTTTCGCGCAGCGAAAGAATTTCACCGCGAACGAGCCGCGCGTAACCGGTCCAACCGATCAAAGCAAGTGCCAGAATTACGTGATCGAGCCCCGGCCCCAGAACTGCGCTGAAAGCGATGGCGAGCAAAATGCCCGGGAAAGCCATCGAAATGTCGATCAGCCTCATAAACAGCAGATCGGCAATACCGCCGACATACCCGGAAAGAGAACCTACGCCGATGCCGATCAGAAGCGAAAGCGCTACGGTTGACGTTCCGACGAGAAGAGAAATACGGGCGCCAAAAATGATGCGACTGAGCATGTCCCGTCCGAGTTTGTCGGTACCCAGAAGATGCTCGGCCGAGTGGCTGATCAGATCCTGTTGGAGATTTTGCTGGAGCGGATCATAGGGACTCACGAGCGGCGCAAACAGGGCTGCGCTGGTGAACAGCAACAACAGCGCCGCGCCGGCGTAAAGCCACAACTTAGTTGCCATAGGTGATGCGCGGATCCACCCACCGGTAAATGAGATCCGTGATGAAATTCAGGAAAACATAGGAAAGCGAGATCATCAAAACGCAGCCTTGCACCAGCGGATAATCGCGCATCTCGATCGCCTGCATGGTCAGACGGCCAATCCCCGGCCAGCTAAAAATCGTTTCGGTAATCAACGATCCCGCCAGGAGACTACCGAACTGAAGGCTGGCAATCGTGACCAGCGAGAGCAGCGCATTACGCAACATATGTTTCAGCCAGACGGAGCGCTCGCTCAGACCCTTGGCGCGAGCCGTCTGCACGTAATCCTCGCCCATGACGCGCAGCAGATTCGTCCGTAAGATGCGAATCAGAAGTGCCGTCATACCGAGTCCGAGGGTAAGAGCTGGCAAAACCAGATGATCCGGACCGCCGCGCCCGGATACGGGAAGCCAGCCGAGTTGGATGGAAAAAATGATCATGACCAAAGGGCCGAGCCAAAAATTGGGCATCGAGAGTCCAAGCAGAGAAAACATCAGAGTGGCGCGATCGGTCCAACGACCGCGCCGGACCGCAGACCAGATAGCGAGCGGAAAAGAAATCAGCAGCGCGGCGCTCATCGCACAGAGAGCGAGCTCGAGTGTTGCGGGATAGCGCTCTGTCACCAGAGCGGCAACGGTGCGACCTTCATAGAGTGATTGGCCGAGATCGCCGCGCAAAAAATTTATCAAAAAAGAGCGGTATTGCTGTGATAGCGGCTGGTTCAGACCGAGGATCTGGCGCAGCTCTTGGCGGTCGGCTGCGCTGGCAGTTTCGCCTAGCATAATATCGACGGGATCGCCGGGAGTCAGATGAATGAACAAAAAAACCAGAGTCAGAACTCCGAACAAGGTCGGCAATAGGAGAGCCAAGCGGTAAAGAAGATAACGCTTCATTGAGCGTTCGCGGCCCAGCGGGTCTGTTTCAACGAGATCATCTCGCCGTCGGGGTAAGGGATAAAATTCTGCACGGTCGGTTTTTTGACGATCACATTCTTCCACCACCAGAGCGGCACGTAGGGAAGATCTTGGGCGAGGAGTTTTTGCGCCTTGGCGTAAATCTGTTTCCGTTCCTGTTGATTGTTCGTAGCACGACCCTGTTCGAGCAAGTGATCGACTTCCGGATTGCTGTAGTGGCCGCGATTGTCGCCCGCCGGCGGAAAGCTCGAGGAATGAAAGATCTGAAACAGAATATCGGGATCCAATATGCCAACCCAGGCAAGGGAATAAAGATGAAAATTGCCCTTTTTGATATCGCTATAAAATGCTGCCCATTCATAGCTACGAACATCCAACTCAATGCCGACTTTCTGCAACTGTTCTTTAATCGCTTCGGCGATGCGCCGGCGCAAATCGATGTTGGTGGTTTTGAAGGACAAGCGAAAACGCGGCAAGGGGCCATCACCATCCGGATCGGGAAAACCCGCTTCATCGAGGAGTTGTTTGGCGCGCTCGGGATCGTAAGGCCAAGGCTCGATATTTTCCTCGTACGCCCAATTGAGCGGTGAGAGCACCCCTCCGGCAACCGTTCCGATTCCTTTCAAGATATGCCGAACCAGACTTTCGCGATCGATGGCGTAAGCCAATGCGCGGCGGACTTTTACGTTCTGTAGAATCGGGTGGGTCAAATTGATGCCAATGTATTGAAAGGTTGTGCCGGGATATGCACCCACATCCGCAGCGGTGTTTTTTTTGAGCCACGGCACCATGTCAGGCTCGATGTCATTCTGCATGAGATCGATGTTGCCCTTTTTGAACTCCAATACCCGCACCAAGGCATCGGGTATCATTCTGAATATGACCCCGCCAAGGGGAGGCTCGTGTTCCCAGTAGTGCGGATTTCTCCTAAGCGTGATCTGCTCGCCAGGTTCTGCCGCTTCCAGCATAAACGGACCGGATCCCGGCGGAGCTTGCGTCGACAGCCCCGGATTTGCCGGCGAAGACGCGGGTACGATTCCGAGGGTGAGCTGCTCGATGAAAGGCGCATGGGGCGCAACGAGATGGAAACGGAGCTGGTAAGCCCCTGTCTGTTCGATGGCGCGAAGAGGCTTCAGATTGCCGCGTTTCGGCGATCGGTTGTTGGAATCCAATATCGATTCATAGGTGAATTTGACGTCGGCCGCAGTCAGCGGCTGGCCATTCTGGAATGTGACATCCTGGCGTAAGTCGACCGCATAGGTGCGGTCATCGAGCAGGCGTAAGCTTTCCGCGAGCTCGGGTCGTAATTGCGAGTTTGGATCGGCACGGAGCAAAGAATTGTAAATCAAGTTGCCTATACGGACACCATTGGCATCGGTGGCATAACGCGGGTCAAGCTGAAGGGGATAGCTTTCAATCGCCGCGACCAAATAATTCGGTGCATGGTCCGTGTGCGTTGACCGACAGGCGGCTGCCAAAAACGTAAGAGCGAGAGCGAACGAAAAAACGTAAAGCGAACGCGGCAAGATATTCTCGGCAAAAATTTTTGACTGAAAATAGCCTGTTTGATAAGATCAGGCAAATTTTTTTGGCTCGGGTGTATTCATGCTTCTCTTGCATATCGTTTCGCTCTTGATTGTGGTGAGTGCTCTTGGCTTTGCCAGCCCGGTTCGGGCTCAGGAAAGGTCCTTTCCCGTGCCGGACGGTCTGGAAAGGACGGTGAATTTTTGGAAACAGATATTTGCACAGTACAGCACCAATGAAGTCGTGCTGTTTGATCCGCTCGATCCTGGCACGATCTACAGTGTGGTGCGCGCCAGCGACAACGAGGAAGGGCGCGCCTTGCTTGATCGAGAGCGCGCCCGTGTGATCGCGGAATATGATCTCGGCGCTGACGAAACGCGGATTCGGAGCCAGCGCGGCGCCAAGGAGCACTTTGCTGACGGCCTGAAGATCGCGGGGCGTTACCTCTCTGAGATGAAAAAAATATTTCGCGGCGAGGGTTTGCCCCTGGAATTGGCGTATTTGCCGCTCGTAGAATCGTCTTTCAATATACGGGCGCGCTCGGGCGCAGGTGCAGTGGGCATGTGGCAGTTCATGCCGGACACGGGCAAGAAATTTTTGCGGATCGACGGCAATATTGACGAGCGCAGGGATCCGTTCGAGTCGACCAAAGCGGCGGCGCGCTTGCTCAAAGAAAACTACCAGCTCTTGGGAAATTGGCCTCTGGCCATCACCGCCTATAACCACGGAACCGACGGAATGTTTCGTGGTATCAAAGCCGTCGAATCGGATGATATCGTAGATTTGATCCGCCAGTATCAGTCGCCGACGTTTGGTTTTGCATCGAAGAACTTCTACGCCGAGTTTCTTGCGGTCGTCGAGCTGGCCACCAACAAGGAGACGTACTTTCCGTTCTTGCGCAGCCACTCTCCGGTGAGTCTTCGCGAGGTGCCAACCAAGCGCGCAATGCCGCTCCGTTCGGTGTTGACGCCAGCGGCTATTTCGCCCAGCGATTTTTTCGAGTGGAATCCGGCGCTGGATTCAGCCGCAACCATGCTTCCGGCCGGCTACCGGATCAAACTACCGCCCGATAAGGTGGACGATTTTCTCACCGCTGAACGCCGCGTTGTGACGCCATCTCCGAAGACGCGCACAAAGTCTCCAAACAAGAATTCCACTCGGCCGAAACGCGTCGTTGCGGCAGCACGTAAAAACAGCCAACCGACGAAAGTTTCTATCAGTCGTGGATCACGGCCGCCGGTGAAACTAGCTGCACAGTAGCTTTTTATTGGGAGTGATCGGACGAACACCTAGGAAAATCGGGGGTTTCTGTCCGTGCCGGGTAACTCCCTCTCACTTGAAGGCGGGTAGGGTTAGCTTATAATGACCTGCCGATGGATGCGCTTCTTATCGAGTTGACCGCTGCGGCGTATTTGATTGCGGCGGGCAGCTTGTTTCTTTATCTCTTTCGCGGCAACGTGGCGAGTCGCCTGCCAGCGGCGCTTTTACTCGGCGGCTTCATCGTGCATTCCATAACGCTCGGTCGACTTTTCGTCCGGCAAGGCTTTGCCGGCGTCGCCCTCATGGGTGACGCGCTGCTTTTTAATAGCTGGCTGATGGTCGGCATATATTTGCTGATTCACCTGAGGTACCGACTCACCGTGCTGGGTGGCATTATCGCTCCTTTGGCCTTTCTCATGACCTTTGCCGCGTTTGCCGTTAGCCGCGGCAGCACCGAAGTGCCGCCTGGATTTCAAACTTTCTGGCTGCCATTACATGTCACCCTCGCGTTCCTGGGCAATGCGGTGTTTGCTCTGGCTTTCGGCGTAAGCTTGATTTATCTCCTGCAGGAGCGCCACTTGAAGCACAAAAAACTGACGCTCGTGATGAAGCGATTTCCGCCCTTGGAGTCATTGGATCGGCTCAACTACAAGCTTCTCATGTGGGGTTTTCCCTTGATGACTCTAGGAATTCTCACCGGAAGCCTGTGGGCGGGTATCCATTGGGGCGACTACTGGTCGTGGGACCCGCGGCAGATTTCCTCTGCCATCGTCTGGTTGCTTTACGGCGCGCTCCTGCACGGCCGCGTTACCGCCGGGCTGAGGGGTAAAAAGGCGGCGCTGCTCACGATGGTCGGCTTTTGCGTCGTGCTTGGTTATTTTCTCTGGGGCGATGCCATTTTCCCGAGCCGGCATGGCGGGCGCTTCGAATAACGTGCAAAAACAAATCGTCATCGTGGGGTTGAATCATCGGAGCGCGCCCATTGACGTGCGCGAAAGCGTCGCGTTTGAAAACTCCTACGTGGCCGATGCGCTGGCTCGCCTGCACGGTTATCCATCGATTCTAGAAGGCGTCATTTTATCCACCTGCAATCGCGTTGAAGTGATTGCGGCTGCTGCGGACGAGAAATCGGCTTTGAGCGAAATTACGTCGTTTCTTGCGGCGCAAAAAGCCCAGAGACACGCCGGCGCGCTCGATGATCATATCTATACGTATCGCGATGCCGAAGCCGTGCGCCATTTGTTCCGCGTCGCGGCGAGCTTGGATTCCATGGTCATCGGCGAGCCGCAGATTCTCGGCCAATTGAAACAGTACTACGATACAGCGCAACGAGCGGGCACCGTTGGCGCCGTGCTGCATCGGCTGTTTCATCGGTCTTTCTCCGTGGCGAAGCGGGTACGCAGCGAAACCGGGATTGGCAGCGGTGCGGTATCGGTCAGCTCCGTGGCGGTGGATTTGGCCAAACGGATTTTCGACCGGTTTGACGACAAAACCGTGATGTTAATCGGCGCCGGTAAAATGGGTGACCTGATGGCGCGTCATCTCCAGAGCGTCGGCGTCAAAACGCTGATGGTCACGAATCGTACCTTCGAGCGGGCGCTGGCGATCGCGGAAAACATCCAGGGCAATCCGATTCGCTTCGAAGATTTTGTCCGGTATCTAGCCATGTGTGATCTTGTGATCGGTTGCGCGGGTGCGCCCGACATATTGATCGACGCCTCGACAGTCGAAAAGGTCCTTCGCGAACGAAAACACAAGACCATGTTTTTTCTCGACATCGGGGACCGGCGCAATTTCGATCCGCTGATCAACGATCTCGACAACGTCTATTTGTACAATATCGATGATCTCAAAAGCGTCGCCGATGAAAATTTGCAGGAGCGCGCCAGCGAAGCCGAAAAAGCCGAGGAGATCGTGCGCGAC
>DATBEY010000102.1:0-5276 GCA_036558765.1 Binatia bacterium
GATTTTTTGAAGACGATTTCCTATGACGATTATCGTGATATTCGCTTCGATGTAAAGCAAACGCTGTGGCGAGAGCGTGGAAATTTTCAAGTGCAATTTATTCACCCCGGGTTTGTCTATGGCAATGCCGTGCGGCTGAACACGATCGAGGAAGGCGCGGTAAAGCGCATCAACTTCAACCCAAATCTATTCACGTACGGGCGGAACAAATTTTCCGAAAAAATTCCCGCCGATCTCGGCTTCGCCGGATTTCGTATCGCGTACCCGCTCAATCAAAAAGAAGAATTCAATCACGTCGCAGTATTCGCGGGGGCCAGTTATTTCCGAGCGGTGGCAAAGGGCGAGGTTTTCGGAATTTCAGGGCGGGGGCTGGCGATCGATACGGCACTGCCGGGTGGAGAGGAATTTCCACTGTTCACGGAATTCTGGTTGGAACGCCCTGCGATCGCAGCGCGTCAGATGAGATTCTATGCCTTGCTTGATAGTCCGAGCGTGACCGGTGCCTACGCCTTCACACTGCAGCCGGGAGATCCGACACTACTCAGCGTGCGCGCGAGACTGTTTATGCGCAAGAAGGTGAAGGAGCTCGGTGTCGCGCCGCTCACGAGCATGTTTTTTTATGGCGAAGAAAGGTCCCGCCCGGCGGGTGAGTGGCGTCCTGAAGTGCACGATTCAGATGGTTTACTCATGCAGTCGGCGGCGAATGAATGGCTCTGGCGACCGCTCGGGAATCCAGAGAAACTCCGTGTCAGTTATTTTGATTTTGACAGTCCCCGCGGCTTTGGATTGTTGCAGCGCGACCGCAGCTTTCAAGACTACGAAGACCTGGAGACCCGGCATGAATTACGGCCGAACGCATGGGTCATCCCGACCGGTCACTGGGGCCGGGGCTTCGTCAAGCTCGTGGAGATTCCCAGCCCGAAGGAAACCAACGACAACATCGTCGCGTACTGGATGCCGCGTAGCCCGCCGCCGTCCGGACAACCGATGGAGCTGAGTTATCAACTGCGTTTTGAGAGCAGGGAACCTACCGAGGCAACGGGAGCGCGTGCCGTTGCGACCCGCCTGGGCAACGGCGATAAAGAGGACTGGCAGAGAATCGTCGTCGATTTCGAAGGCCCAAATATTAAAGCGCTTCGCGATTCAACTCCCGTGAAAGCCGTCATCGCCATCGGTTCGGAAGCGCAGCTTGTCCAACAAACCGTGATCCGTAATCCAGTTACCGGCGGATGGCGCCTGGCTTTTCAGATCAAACGCGCGCGCGATAAGCCCTCGGAGCTGCGCGCGTACCTACAAAACGGCAAAGACATTTTGACGGAAACCTGGTGCTACCAACTCGAACCGTGAATACGTTATGAACAACATTCCAAATCCCTCGATCCCCTATTCCGATAGCAAGAGAGAAAACGCGTTGTTGTCCAAGACAAACAAACGTCTGACTCCGACGGTCTCACGCTGCGATGATCGGCTGCACGAGCGTAACAGCCATCAGGAGTCCGGTCCAATTTTCGGCGCGCAAAAAATCCGCGCCGCGCGAATGCGATCAATGCCGGAAATCCGTCGCAGGTCGATGAAGCCTGCGATCGTAGACCGATGGCCGGTGCGCCGTCTCTGGAACCGGGTATTTTCGCGAGCGGCGCGATCGGCCGACGAACACCCGCCGGCGAGTTTATCGCAAAGCAAAAGCTCGCCCCTTGCGGGTTGGCGCGCGAGCGCAAAACGACGCCGAACTACGTTGGCGCTGTTGGTGTTGGCGCAAACCGCGCTCGCGAGCTGGTCCATCGCGCGGACATTCCCGTCGCCTGCGCTCAGCAATCTGGAGATTGCGATCGTCATCAATTTTGCCGTATTGTTTTCCTGGATTTCGTTTTCATTTTGGAGCAATGTGGCTGGGTTTTGCTCGCTCTGGAGAAACTCGAAAAAATTTGCCGTCACGGGATTACTCAACGCGAGCGCCGAGCCACTGCACTCCCGGACGGCTGTGCTGATGCCGATCTGCAACGAAGACGTGGTGCGCTGTTGCGCCGGCATGCGCGCCATTTACGAGTCGGTGGCCGTCACCGGCGAGATCGAAAAGTTCGACTTTTACATGCTGAGCGATACCGGCGATGCGGCACGGCAAAAACAAGAAGAGCAGGAATGGGAAAAAATTTGCCGGACGCTCGGCGGCTTCGGGCGGATTTTCTATCGCCATCGGCGCGTGAACATCAAGCGCAAGAGCGGCAATATTGCAGATTTTCTGCGTCGCTGGTCGAAAAATTACGATTACATGATCGTTTTGGATGCAGATAGCCTCATGTCGGGAGACATGATCCTACGCTTGGCGCGATCTATGGAGCAGTCGCCGAATGTCGGCATGATTCAGACAGCGCCAACGATCGTCAATCGCGAGTCACTGTTTGCTCGTGTGCAGCAGTTCGCCAGCCGTGTTTACGGACCGCTATTTACTGCCAGCCTGCATTTCTGGCAACTCGGCGAAAGCTACTACTGGGGCCACAATGCAATTATCCGGGTCGAGGCATTTGTCGAGCATTGCGGATTGGCGCGGCTTCCGGGTGATCCGCCATTGGGCGGCGAAATTCTCAGCCATGATTTTGTCGAGGCTGCTTTGATGGGACGGGCGGGCTTTGAAATTTGGCTGGCGCATGACTGGACCGGCAGCTATGAGGAGTCACCGCCCAATATTCTCGATGAATTAAAGCGGGACCGTCGCTGGTGCCAAGGAAATCTGCAACATTTGCGGCTGCTCTTCGGCGATCGCATTCGCTCTGGACACCGAGCGATCATGGCGATGGGCATCATGGCTTACGCGTCCGCATTGTTCTGGGCAATGTTCCTGGTTTTTAGCAGCGCAGAAGTCATTGTTCAGTCGACCATGACTCCGGTCTATTTCTCGCCGCAGCCGAGCCTATTTCCACTTTGGCCGGTGTGGCACCCTGAGTTGACCCTCGCCTTACTGACAACCACGGGTGTGCTACTGGTGTTGCCGAAACTACTCAGCTATGCGCTGATTCTGAAAAGGCGCGAAGGCGCCGCATTCGGCGGTCCCGGGCGGCTGTTCTTGGGAATAGCCATGGAGATCGTTTTTTCAACCTTGATGGCGCCCCTGCGACTATGGTTTCACTGCAAGTTCGTTCTGCTGACTTTGCTCGGACGGCAGATCAAATGGAATGCCCAGGCACGCAATAGCGAAACTGGATGGGCCGAAGCTGTGGATCAGCACGGCTTCGCCACATTGCTTGCGGTCAGTTGGATGGCGGCTGCCATCTCCTGGAACGCCACGCTTGCATGGTGGCTACTTCCCGTTTCCTTGCCTCTCATAATCGCGGTGCCGCTCTCCGTCTATTCGAGCCGGCTCGCGGTCGGGCGGGCGATTCAAAGCTGGCAGCTCTTCCGGATTCCGGAGGAGGGTGCAGCGCCGCCGGTGGTCGAACGGTTGCAACAGCTTTGCGCGGCGCAGCAACATGATCGACATACCGAGGATCAGAGTTCGTCATGGCGATTGTTTGCGCGTGAAAGCTCGGCCGAACCGAGCTAGACAGTAAAGACCCGATGAAAAAATTCGCCGTCTATTTTTTCCTGTTTCTATTTCAAATATCGATGGCGTCAGCGTTGATGTTGGAAGGAACCGTGCAGAAAATCGATCGCGACCAGAACGTGATTCTTCTGAACACCGAGAGCGGCACAGAAACCGTTTTGTTGACGAACAGCACCAAAGGAGCGGAGAACCTCAAACCCGGCGATAAAGTCAGAGTGACATACCGGCAGGAAGGCGGAAAACTACTGGCTGAAACCATAACTCCAAATAAAGGTGGCTCGCCGCCTTCCCCGTCAGAAATACCTGGCGCATAGCGGTCTCGAAAACTCGCGTAGGGAAAATTCTTCCGGATTTGCGGAGCGCCAGCATTGAAGCATGCGAAATTGCACTGATGGCGATTCGCTGAACCGTGGCATAAGCGTTGCTCCTCAGGCGCCTACACGAAAACCGATGAGCTAAATGAGGTATATTATGATCAAAAACGTTCGAGCTCTTTGCAGGCAGTTCCTATCCGGCGCATTCTTGAGCGTGATCGGCTTGACGCTCGTAAGCGTGCCATCCGCGTCCGCCGGTGCGGCGCGCGAGCAAGTTCAAAGTGCGATTGAAAAAGTGACGGCCATTCTCAATGACCCTACCCTGAAGTCCGCTGCGAAAAAAAGCGAGCGCATCGAGCGCTTACGTCAGGTGATATTCCCGAAATTTGATTTTGCCGAGATGGCAAAGCGCTCGTTAGGGCCCAACTGGCAACGCCGAACGCCGGAGGAGCAACAGGAGTTCGTAAAGCTGTTTCGCGAGCTGCTCGAAAACTCGTATGTGGAAAATATTGACTCCTACAATGGCGAGAAGGTGAGTATCGTCGGAGACAAGGAAGAAAAAGATTTTGCTCAGGTGAACACCAAAATCGTCAACAACAAAGGCGAGGAATTTGCCGTCGATTATCGACTCCTGTCGTCGGGCGGTGACTGGAAAATTTACGACGTGGTAATCGAGAACATCAGCGTCGTGAACAACTATCGATCGCAGTTCAATCGTGTCATCGCAAAATCGTCCTTCGAAGATTTATTACAGAAGCTCAGGGACAAGCAATTCGCTCCCGCCGGGAAGCAGAAAACTTGATTCGCTAAACGGAAGCCGAGATGCGCCGAAGCAAGAGGACAGCGGTCGCGTATGCGATATCAAGCCGCTCGGCATCCTGAACAAAAGCCACATCGTGTGATGCACGCCATAAATCAAATGTCGGCGCGTGCAGCTCACCTCTTTCAGTTGTTTTGATCGCACGGCCGCAAACGCCGCTGTTTCCTTCAAATAGTTTTTCATTAGTTACTGCGTTGCCGCAGGCACGCGCTTCGGTCGAAACTGTGCGCGTGGCCGTGCCGACGCAGGCCGATATTTAACTTTAAAATCTCGAGGAGCGAACCGTTGGAATGCGTAGGAAATTCCCTTCACGGATTTTGTCCTATTGAAAAACTACTTTGGCATCAGCCACTTATTTCGATGGCGATCGGGCATGCCATTTGCGCACACATTATGCAAGCATCGTCCGACCAGCGCACGAGGAGGCCGTGATGTATTTTTATTCAATCGGAAGATTTCTCTGGGATAACTTTTGCAAATTAGTAATCGCTTCTCATCTGACGAAGTACCAACCGCAGTTAACTGCGGGATTTTTGGCGCTGGCATTTTGTTTCATATTCACTCCGAAGCCGCTTATCGGCGAGAACTATCAGACCGAGGCCGT
>DATBEY010000103.1:0-8901 GCA_036558765.1 Binatia bacterium
GCGATCGGCTGGGGCGAAATTTTTCCCAATCTCAGAGCTTGTTCGTACTCGCCGCGCTCCACCAGGTGGAAGATTTCATTAATCACGGTTTTTGACTTCAGTCGGGTCCAAAACAGGAAGCGCTCGATGCTGAGAGCGAGAGAGATCAACGAGCAAGCCAGCAGCGGGATCATTACGATGCCGCCCTTGATGATGATCGAAACGATCTGCGGCATGACTACTGAATCCAACCTTTCTTCGACAGAGAAAGACTTGCGTGCTCCGGTCGCGCGGCGTTATCCGCCATGCTCTGCATGGCCATCCCGAGCTCACGCAAGTTATCAAGCGAGATATGGAGCAAGACGTTGCCATAGTGAAAATGCGCGGTGTCGTGGCTGCAGTTGCATAAGAATATTGACCATCTGCCTTGGGGCGATTTGATTGCGTACATCTTGACCTCCTTGAAATAAAAAAAGCCCGGGTCCGCCAATCTGGCGAAACTCGGGCTCTGGGTTCTAGACCGCTGGCCACTTCTTGCCCGTCGAGTGTTTACTTACTGATTGCTTTCCTTTCGTCCCAGCGCAATTTCCCACCTGCAATAACATTTGCCGTTTGCAGCGCCGCACTTGATTTCAAGACCCACAGGCACCTACCGCGCCAATAGATTTCCGCGATGCCAACGAAGTGCCTTGACGGGTGATTTTTCGCTCGTTTGTTTTTTTCATGGCAGCAACATCTGAAATCACCCAATCTTACTCGTATAGTGATTGATTTTCTGAACGGCGCGGCGGGCGCTCAAAGATCCCTCGCTTCGATCGTGTTCGCTTTGTTTGACCTTTCGCCGGCCCAGCCAGATATGCACAGACAGAAGTGGTAGCGCGCTCAGGCCGAAGGCCCAATGTCCGAAGCTTGCCCATTCACGGAGAGAATCATCGCTAACGTAGTAGAGCAGCCAGCCGCTCACTGCGAGCAGAGCATTCATGCCGATATTGAAGCAGCCCGACAATCGATTGGCTCGCAAAATCCAGCCGCGGCGTACATGGGTGAACAATGTGCCGAGCATGGCGAGGAAAATGAGCATCGTCGCGCCGTGGATCTTCATCAGGAATGTCTGAAGCAGGGTTCGGGCTGCTCCGAGTTCGGGATCTTTGAACCATTGAATCAGCACCCATAAGGCGCCGCTGCCCCATAAAATACCGAACGTGACATAAAGCAGTCGTCGGTGCAGCGGCTCAAGGCGAACCCGCTCCCGCAATAGCGCGATGATTTTGCTCGTGCGCTCCGATCTCTCGTTCATAAGCCCGTGACAGCCTGATGTGGAATCGAAGCACGGGTTTCCGCGTTTACGACTCGAGCGGCGGTTTCCAAGGCACTGCTCATAGTGTCATTTTCGTTAGCCGGGAAAATGCGGAGCCCACGCCGGTCGATGATAAGAGCGCGCGCGCCGAACTGAGACAATATGCGCGGCGCTTGTCGGATCGCCAAGCGTACTACCTTGGTCAAAGCATCGGCGACAATGCAGCAAGCGGCGATAACCGTTACGCTGAACCGCCAATTGACGCGGCGATTTCGACGCGGGTCGATCAGCGGATCATTAACGGCATGGATCTTCTCACGGGCGCTGAAACAGCCGCTAGAACTCGCCACCGCTGAGTTCAGAACTTTCCCCAACGGAAATTTCAGACCTGGCTCTTCGGGATGGCGAATGTGAACCGGCTGCTCAGCGCCAAAAACAAGCAGATCCCCCCCGGCATTTACGGTCCCGCTAACAACGCCGAATTGTTTAAGCATCATAACAGCGCGATCGACGGCATACCCTTTGGCGATCCCGCCGAGATCGATCCAAGCGCGCCGTTTCAACAGCACGCGGTTATCGGGCAGTAAGCTTAAGTCCCGGAAATTGGCTTCCGGAAACGGGTATTCGCTATTTGCCGGCTCGGGCAAGAAGCCCGCGGCAACGAGCTCGGCTCCGACCGTAACGTCGAAGGCGCCTTCCGAAAGTGCGCTGATCCGTTGGGCCCACGTAAGCACTTCATAGGTTCGCGGATCCACTGCGAGCGGCGTCAAAAGCGGCGCGCGATTGAGGCACGACACATCGCTGTCGATCTCGTGAAAGCTCATCAATCGGTGAATAGTTTCGACTTCAAGGAACGCGGCTTCGATCCCGGCGCTCGCGCCGGGGCCGCGCGCTCCAATCTCCACGATCGTTCCGAGCAACGGCCGGGCACGGCGTAGTTCACTTGAGCGCGACTTCATAGGTGGCAAGAATACGTTTGACGCCGTCGGTAATGTGTCGGCACGACAGGGTCGCGCCGCTGATATTTTTTATATCCTTGTCCAGTTTCAGTGGCGCCGAGGCGCTCTTGCCGACAAACTGCGCGCGCCAATCGGCATTGCGCACTTCGTAGCCGTAACTTTCCCGGTAAGTCATGATCTCAATTTGCTTAACAGTGCCGCCGGAATTCAGGCCGACGGCATAGGTAATATATTCGTGTTTACCGACGACTTCATCGACGATAAAAAAACCGCCGTTAGTGCTCTTCCACAACTGGATCTGTTTGCGCCGTACGTTCGTGTCGCTTCGCCCTTCGATTTCCTGAACCTGCTGATTGGTCAAATTGATAAAGCTCTGTGACAATTTCTCGCCGGGAAAAATCGCTTGCTGCGCCTGCTCGAGCGTTAGATAAGTGGCTCCATAACTCGCCGGCGCAAATAACGCGATGGGAACCTGTGCTAACGGCAGCCATATCGATCGGGATTTCTGCATCTCGACTCCTTACGAGGCGACGCGATCTCTTCCGAGCATCAGCTTAGCTGGATTGACTAGCAACCGCGAATCTTTACCATGGTTTAGGCGGACCATCTAATTACAGTCCTTCGCGCGCTAAAACACCCACGCGATCTTGAGACGAAATTCGTATCGTTCGTGCTCTGCCAATTCCAGATTGCGGATTCGTCCCGGCGTCGGCGGATGCCCAGCCACCTGGGGCAAGAAGGTGAAAGTGAACCACCATTTTTCCGCGGCATAGTGGATATTGGGTCCGAGAAAAAACGCACCCTCCTGGGGTCCTTTGAATTTGGGGTATTCGGTGTGGTACCGGCCTTCGAGACCGGCAAACCATTTCGGTGCGAAGCGATAAGAAATGCCGAAGGTATGTTCTATTTCAAGCTCTCTTTCGCGCTCGCCGCTGGCTTTGAACTTCGCCCACTCGGGCTCCAAGGTAAAATTGTAGCCAAGTGCCAATTGATCGTCGAAGAAGTTTTTCTGCAAAATAATTTTGTTTTCCAAGCCGAACTGATCCATGCGCTCACCGGAGACCCTGTCAATTCGCGAATACGATGGTTCCAAATAAAGAGATAGTCCGAAGAGATCTTTGTAGACGCTCAATAGGTTGTATTTGAACGCGAAATTAACGCCATTGAACTCGAGCCCACGAGAAATGTCGCGGTCCGGGTCGTCTTCGAGGGCACCGCCGGAGATCTGGTGGGACCTCCCTTTGAGATAAAAAGACGCCTGAAAACGGTCCGTGAAACCGTGTTCAAACTCGAGCATCTCGTCCCAACCTCTATATGTCCCTTTACCTTTGTCGATCCGAAGCGTGAGCCAGTTGTAGATCTCTGTGCCGCCCTTGGGTAGTGTGTCAGTGCCGTAGAGATATCCCCATAGGTTTTCATCCGCCCGCGCCTCGCCAAAACCAAGTGGCACGGAAACAGAAAGCGCCGCACCCAGCAGAAATCGAAAAATGAGAGCCCGATAGACCATCGCGTTGTCCTTTCTCGTTGAAACTTTGGTTGTTACTTTTGGTGACTCGCCAAAAAACTAAAAAAGCCCAGGTCCGCATGTCTTCCCGCGGAATCCTGGGCTCTGGATTCTGGATCGCTGGCCGCTGAAGCTATGATTAGCTTTTCATATCGTCAGTCTCACAGCTCGTTTGGTTTCGATCGGTAAGATCACCTGCCGCTTACAGCGGCGGCATTTTATTTCGACTCCTTGGGCCACCAGGCGGGCCAATAGGCTGCCGCAATCGCAACGGAGTTGGGTTTCCCCGTCTGGCGCGTGATTACTTTTGTTCTGCCGTTCTTCTGTACGAGAATTCATTCAGGCTCTCTTTCTTTCCTGCGCCATCCAGATGGTGGTTGCGATAAACGCGCACAGCATCAGCGTCTGGGCCGCAACGGTTTCCACGGTCGGATATATCCCTAAAAGCGGCGCCTGAGGCGGAAACTTCAATGGTGTTGTGGATACCCAGCCCGCGGCTTGTAATTCCTTGATACCGTTTCCTGCAAAAATGAATGCGACGATATACAGCAATGTCCCTGTGGCACCGAAGAAGTATTTGAGGGGAACATTTAGGCCCAGCTTCAAGATTCCAAACGTCAGTACAACTAATAATGCCAACCCAGCTATAAAGCCCGACAAAATGAGATGATGGCCGTTCTCGTTCTGCAGCCACAGCGCCTGGTAAAAAAGCACAACCTCGAAAGCCTCGCGGTAGACGGCGAAAAATGAAATCCCGACAAGCCCGAGAAGCTTTTTGCCACTCAGAACATTCTCCACCTTACCGCGAATGAAAGATTGCCACTTTTTGGCTTCTGACTTCGTGTGCAGCCAATAACCGACGTAGAACAGCGCCACGGCAGCGAAAACTGAGATGAAGCCCTCCATGCTTTCGCGGTTCTGTCCGCTGAAGGTCAAGACCGTCTGAGTCGCGAGCCAGGTGAGACCGCCGGCGAAAAGCGCGAGTATCCAGCCCAAATGGATATAGCGAACGGCATCGGTGGCGCCCATGACCTTGAGCATCGCCAGAATGGCGGCGAGAACCAAGGTCGCTTCTAAGCCTTCCCGCACAATGATTAGCGCGGAGTTGAGAAAAAAATAAATTCCGGAGTACTCGTCGGTACGGGCCAGGATCTCACCGGCTCGATCAAGGCGCGCCTCGATTTCGGCGCGGCGTTTATCGATCTCCTGCGGCGCTACCCCTTGCTTGATCGCGTTTCGGTATTCCGTGAACAATGCTTCCAGAGCGCGACCAAAAGAAGCGTCTTTGGCGAACAGGGCCGGTTCGGCCAATTCGTATCCGTCAATGTAAGCATCAACCGCTTTTTGATAGGCCTTGTCTTTTTCCCCGCCCGCATAAAGTGCCGCGCTTTCACTTATCAAGGTCCGGGTCAAAACGAGCGGATCCGCCGGTTTTTGGTCAATTAAACCGTGACGCAAATAGGCCAGCACGTCATTGACTGACCCTTCCTGGTCAAAGTACCTCTTGATCTGCTCCGAGAGCTGTTCATCCGAGTGGGTTGCGAGATTGGCTACGGAGAGAAGATCGGAGGGCAATTTTTTCTCGTCTATCAAAGCCGCGCCGCGCCTGGCTTGTTCGGATGAAAAGCGTAACGACATCACGTAAAAAGCGACCTGCCAGCGCTGCTCCTCAGTGAAGGCAGCGAACGAAGCCATGGCCGTTCCCTCGACACCGAAGCTCGCTGTGTTGAATGCCTTGAAAGGCGATAAGCCAGCCATGCGCTCGGGATCCGTAAAATTCGCCGGAGGCGGCGTTTTGGGATTCATTGAGCTTGCGCCGGGACCATCGCCCTTCCCAGTCGCGCCATGACACTGCGCGCAATTTTCCACGTAGAGCGTGCGGCCCGATGCTAAGGACGGGAGCTGTTTAGGGTAGGGAACAATGTTGTACGCGGAGATCACCCTCTGCTTCGCGTTCCGGGCAAGCTCCGCGATCACCGGGGGTTCGGCCTTGTTTTCGATCTGCGCGGCCAACGATTTAATGATTGGTTCAACTCCCGCCTTATCGGCCCCGTCTCCTTGTTTGAGCTGATTCAACAATTCCTGGGTTCGTTTAGAAAATTCCTGCATCTCGCCGTATTCGTCTGGGTTGATCACTTTGCCGTCCTTGACGGCGTTCTTATAATCGCTGCCGAGATAGTCGAGTACGGAGACGAGCCGTTTGGCTTGATCTTGAGCAGAAACGCTCGATGCGGTGAATGAAAACGTCAGTAGTGCAAAGCAAAGACTGACGCCAAGTCTCAAGATTTCGCTATTTCGGGGTTTTTCCAAAGCGGCAGTTCATTCCTGTGAACTTATACTTGATCTCCGGAACCGAGTTTACTATAAGTCAGATAGCAATTGTTCATGTCGAAGCCGGATGTTTCCATGATGTTAAAGTCAAAAGTTCGTATAGGCGAAAGAAAAAAGTTTGTCAAGACTACCGAGGGGCCCACGGTCAGTCATGCCTTGGAGGACTACCTAAAATCGATCTATCAGCTTGCGGAGGAGTCCGAACCGGTCATAGCGGCGCGGATCGCCGCGGAAACGGGCGTGTCGCCATCGACCATATTTACGACCTTGCAGCGGCTGGCGCGCGAAGGCTACGTCACCATCAATCGGCGCAAAGAAATCCATCTTACGCCGGATGGCAGGACGGTCGCCGAAAAAATCGTGCGGCGGCACTTTCTCACCGAGCGATTCCTTACCGATTTGCTGGGGCTCGATTGGGTAAGGGCGCACCAGGAAGCGCACCGTCTGGAACATGCCATCTCTCAGGACGTAGAGGAGCGATTGGCCAAGTTGCTGAGCAATCCGACGACTTGTCCACACGGTAATCCCATCCCTGGGGCTTTAACAACGCCGTCGCCGAAAACAATTCCGCTGAATGAAGCGACCGACGGACAAAGCGTTGAGCTCGATTTTATTACCGAAGGTGGCGAGCGCGATGTACGATTACTAAGTTTTTTACAGGAGCACGGGATGCGACCGGGCGCCAAGGTGCAGATCCTAGACGTTGCGCCTTCGCTGGGAATGATGACATTAAAGGTAGGCGAGGAAGCGTTTTCGTTAGGGATTGAAGCAGCGAAGAAAATCCGCGTCCATTGACCGAACTCTTAAATTTAGGCGCTGCTTCCGTCCGAGGATTGGCTATTATCCCGGCGTGCAGCCAATTCGCTAGCCAGAAATTCTATTTGCTCAGTTAGCCGGGTGTCGCGGTCGAGCAGGATCACTTGTTGTCCGTTGATTCGGCAGCTGCCGCTTTTTGTCCGGTAACCCGCTTCGCGCAGGAGCTTTTCACTGCGCACTTCGATGTCGAGACGCTTCGCCTCAAGAATGAGTTCCTGCAAGCGCGTTTCGTGTTTGTTCTTAACGGAAGGCATGCGTGGTGATACGAAGTTCCAGCGATTATGGACAAAATCGTCGAGTTTGTAAACCTACGCCTACCCTTCTCGCTTGCAAAAAAGAGCTTCCTTGCTATCGTACCGCGCGTGACGCGCCGGGCGGCTTAGATCAGCGACGCCGGAGGTCAGGAGTTCGGCATGATAAAAAACATTCTCGTTCCACTCGATGGTTCAGAGCACTCCAAAGCCGCCCTCGACTATGCACTTTGGATCACAGAAAAATTCAACGGCACGCTGTTCGGGCAACACATCATTGATACGATCTCGATAGAGGGGACGTTTTTTCACGATATCTCGGGCTCCCTGGGTTTCGAGCCCTACTTGGATTTTTCCAGCAAAATGCGCGAGATTCTCGAAGAGCGCGGCAAAGCCATTCTGGACGAATTTGCTAGCCGCTGTGAAAAAAGACATGTCCGCTATACGACATTTCTCGATATGGGTTTGATTGCCAACGAGATTTGCGAACGTTCCAAAGTTGCGGATTTGGTGGTGATTGGGCACCGCGGCGTCAATGAAGAGTTTTCCACGGGGCTTTTGGGAACCACGGCCGAAACCATCACGCGCAAATGTCCCCGGCCCGTGTTTGTCTCGACCAAACAATTCAATGCGATCGCGAAACCGCTCTTGGCCTATGACGGCAGTCAACGGGCGAGCTCGGCGATGGAGTCCGCGGCGGAATTTTGTACGGTGCTGCAGTTGCCGTTAACGGTGCTGACGATCGGTCGCGAAGAGGCGGTCACGCGAAACAATTTGCAACAGGCAAAAAGTTATTTGAGCTCCTATCCGATTGACGTGACGTACGAAACCGCGCAGGGTTACCCCGAACAGAAGATTGTCGAACAGCTGGTGAGTTTCAATTACGATCTGCTCTTTATCGGCGCCTATGGACACCGGCGCATTATCGAGATGGTGCTCGGCAGTACCACCGAGTATGTCCTGCGCAATGCGCCTTGTCCGGTATTCTTAAATCGCTAGCACACCCATGAAGTTCGTTGCTGCCGCCGTTCAAATGCTTGCTGGCGACGATAAGCAGCTTAATCTCCAAGAGGCCAGGCGCTGGGTTCGTGATGCGGCGGCCAACGGAGCACGGCTGGTGGCGCTCCCCGAGGTGTTCATATGGCGCGGTAGCAAGAAGCTCGAGCGACAATTTGCCGAACCGATACCCGGACCTTCGTCGAAGGCACTATCCGAGCTGGCACGCGAACTGGGCATTTACCTTTTGGCCGGTTCGATTCTCGAAGAAATTTCAAACAGCGAAAGAGCCTACAATACGAGTTTGCTTTTCGCCCCATCGGGCAAGCAAATCGCCCGCTATCGAAAGATACATCTTTTCGATGTCGATCTCCCGAACGGCGTATCCTTGCGCGAGTCGCAAACCCGCGCGCATGGGGAATCGCCCGAAGTGGTCAAAACCGAGCTCGGCGCCATGGGTTTAACTGTGTGCTACGACGTTCGCTTTCCCGAGCTCTACCGAAGATTAGCCGAGCAAGGCGCCGAGTTGATCTTCGTGCCGTCGGCATTTACCGCCTATACCGGCGCAGCGCATTGGGAAACATTGTTACGCGCGCGGGCAATCGAAAACCAGGCTTATATCATTGCGCCGGATCAATTCGGGAAAACCGCAAACAGCTTCGAAACCCACGGTCATTCAATGATCATTGATCCATGGGGCCGAATTATTGCCGAGCTTCCCGACGGACCGGGGGTCATCACCGCAACCATCGATTTCGATTACCTCGC
>DATBEY010000104.1:0-10592 GCA_036558765.1 Binatia bacterium
GATCAAATAGGTAATATCGAGATCGGGCGCCGCGAACTCAAACAGGAGCTGCGGGTTTTGTCGATATCGCCAGCGCCCACTCGCAGTCACGGGAAAGCCCACCAGAGAGGCGGTCATTTTTTGAAAATCGATACCGCTTTCATCGATGCTGATCCGGCCGTTTAGTGCCCGCAAGGGCTGAAACAGAGGCTTAAGTCGCGTCTGCACGTTGAGCAGATCCAGCGTCCCGGTCAGTTTTCCCTGCGCTTTGTTCGCAAAGGAACCCGTGTAGCGTATCGCTCCGCGCACGATTCCGGTATCTCGCGGGCTCCCCGTATCAAGCAATAGGCTCGTAAGCATTCCCGCGCGAACTCCGCCTGATTCCACGCTTACATCGAAGGTGGCACCATCAGTGTTGTAGTCCTTGAGTGCAATTTGCGCTTGGATTGGCGAGCCGTTGACTTGTGCACGAATCTTTTCGGCACTGATGTCTTTCGAACTGAAAGCGAGATCCCCTTGAACCTCGTTTAGAGCGTACTCGTTGTAGCGCGCCCGCACGTTCTCCAGGGTCATCTTTCCTTCGAATTGCCAAGGCTGAGAGTTTGGCCGTTTGATACTGACCTCGATTTTTGACCGGCCGCTGAGCTCTTCCAAAGACGCTAAAAACGCCAACTGCGCGGCGAGTTCCTGCCCGGTTAGTTGAGTTTTCAATTCGGCGAGATTGACATCGGCGCGCGTGTAAAGCTCCAGCTTGCCTCCGTCGCCAGACGCTAGATCATAACTTCCGTCTAACCCGGTGAACCGGCTGTCGCCGTAAGCACCTCTAAAGCCCTGAAATGTGAGTACGCGATTGGTAAGAAACATCCGTCCTGTCACGGTGCGCAGGGCGAGCCCATTATTGACGGGCAATTTGCCCGAGACATCGCGCAGCTCCGTCTCGACCGAAAAACCCATTGGCACGGCGCCACGTGCAAGCTCGCGAATCTCGGTTAAGGTCGCATCAAGGGACGCTTTTTTGATTTCGAACTGCCCGCTCTCCATTGCGCTTACCACCCGCTCAACCCAAGCGGAGCCCAAGAGCTTGAGCGGCAAGTAGGTCCGCAGCACCGAAATCGCGGTGGGGAGCGTCGACAAACTCAAACGCACGCGCGGATTGCTCGTTGCTGTACCGTTGACCTCCCCCTTCAATGAAAAACGTAAGTCGGGCGTGAGAAAATCCACACGCTGGAGACGCCACATTTGCGGGCGACCCTCGACATCGAAAGTGATGCGTCCCTCAGCGCGGTCAAGAGTGCTGGAGAAGATGGCGGGGGCATCGATCGAGAGTTGCTTGAATTCAATATCGCCTCTGACACGAACTTGCTGCAGCGGATCGCCTTCGATATGCACGCGCTCACCAACATGCCCGCTGATCGTTCGGATCGGCATTCCAGGCGCCAGCAGGTCTTTCACCAGGGCCGCCGGCATATCCACCACCTCGAGGTCGGCATTCCAGCGCGCTTGACGGATATCCAAAGTTTCTCGCGGTAGCACAACATAGCCGCGCGATCTGATATTCATTTTCGCGCCGCCATTTATCACCAGTCCCTTCAGGTCAAACTGCAGACCCAGGTCGGAAGATTCGGACTGCCCCGTTTTCAAAAAGCGCCGAAAATATTCCCGGAGCTCTTGACCCCGGAGTCGCTGCACTTCGGTTCGGCCATTGACGAGCTGCCACTTGCGTTCACTGCTTGAAGAAGATGGATCGGCCAAATCGAAATTGCCGCCATCCAGCACCAGCTTGCGCAGATCGAAACTGAACTCGCTGGAACGTTGCTTCAAGAATGGCAGATTGAGCAGCTTGTCGATCAGCGGCATGTGTCCGGCGCTATCCCAGACGAGGTGCGCTGCGGGTCGCGTCAAATGAATTTCATAGAAGATGACCTGCCGGCGGAGCAAGGGTCGAAGCGCAACTCGTGCTGTTACACGCTCGGCAGTAAGCGCCGGCACGGCCGCGCCAGGTTCGCTCAGGGCCACATCGCGGAACACAATTCCCGTGATCCAGCCGAGCTCCAGATCTGCTCCGCCGAGCTGAACTTTCAGTTCGGTCTGTTTCTCGATTTCATCGACAAGAAACCGGCGCACCTCGCCGATCCGCACCAGATGATAGAAGGCCAGAGCAGCAACGACGAAGAAAAGCACCAGCGTTGCGCTGAGGAATCCGAGAAGCTTGAGAGCTTTTCTCATGCGGAGAATGACGTCAGTCGAATGACAGCCGCGGTACTGATCTTGGCCGGCAGAAAGACGTTGTCATGCTAGAGGAACTTTTCTAACGCCGCAAGCGATCGATAACACGGGTGTTTTGCTAAAGCACCCAGTGTAGAGACCATCGTTTCACAATTCGCGATAATCTTGATAAGTATCAACGTCAATTCTCGTGGCCACTTCGGAAACCGCTTCACTCAAACACATCGTCTTCGGCAAACCCAAAGACCCACTCGATCCCCGGGTCTTTCACCAAATCTCGCTCGTCGCTTTTTTGGCCTGGGTCGGGTTGGGAGCGGACGGTTTGAGCTCCTCCGCCTATGGTCCCGAAGAAGCTTATCTGGCACTGGGCCAGTATTTTTATCTCGCTCTGCCGCTGGCCTTGCTCATGGCCGTCACGGTGTTCGTCATCTCGGCAAGCTACGCCCAGATCATCGAGCTCTTTCCCACCGGAGGCGGCGGCTATCTCGTCGCCTCGAAGCTGCTCGGCCCAAAATCCGGCTTGGTCGCCGGCTCGGCGTTAGTCGTGGATTACATGCTGACCATCACGATCTCCATCGCGAGCAGCGCGGATGCGCTGTTCAGCTTTTTGCCCGTCGAATTACAGCCGCTCAAAATCTTCACCCAAATCGCTCTGATCTTCGCGCTGATTTTTTTAAACCTGCGCGGCGTCAAAGAATCGGTTTTGTTCCTGCTGCCGATTTTTCTGTTGTTCATCGTCATGCACGCGTTCGGGATCGTGCTCGGCATCGGCGAGCACGTGGGAAATTTACCGGGCGTGGTGACCAAATCTTACAATGAAATGACGCGCGACTTTCAAAGCTTGGGCATTCTCGCGACATTAGGCATATTGCTCCATGCCTACAGTCTCGGCGGCGGCACCTATACCGGCATCGAGGCCGTCAGCAACGGGTTACAGATCCTGCGCGAGCCGCGCGTCGCAACTGGCAAACGGACCATGCTTTACATGGCGACTTCGCTGGCATTTACCGCCAGCGGCATCTTGCTTTGCTATCTGTTGAACCAGGTGAAGCACGAGCCGGCGCGGACGTTGAACGCGAGTCTGTTTTCCGGAATTTTTGGCGGCCTGTTCGGCGCCGATTCTGGGATCACGGCTGCGTTGGTCGTTGTGATCCTCGTGACCGAAGCCGCATTGCTGGTCGTCGCCGCGCAAGCCGGCTTTCTCGATGGACCGCGCGTCCTCTCGAACATGTCGCTGGATTCCTGGACGCCGCACCGACTGTCGCATTTGAGCGATCAGCTGGTGACCCGCAACGGCATCTGGTTTATGGGTTTGGCTTCCCTCGGATTTCTCCTCTACAGCCATGGTGACGTACGACTTCTGGTGGTGATGTATAGCATCAACGTGTTCCTGACCTTCACGCTGTCACAGCTGGGCATGTGCCGGCATTGGTGGCAAGTGCGCAGCTCCGAGCGCGCCTGGGTGCGCAGATTTTTAATCAATGGCGTCGGTCTTTTGCTCACAGGAATCATTCTTTTTGTCACCACCACGACGAAATTTGCCGAGGGCGGCTGGGTAACCTTGCTGGTCACTTTGTTGTTTGTCCTTGGCTGCCAATATATTCGCTCGCACTACGATCGGGTGAATACCGCACTGCAGAGCCTTGACGATACACTGCTCACGCTTCCGTTTCAGCCCGACTTGAGTCAGCCCGTGCCGCAAAAAAATCCCGACGCTCCCACGGCAGCGCTGATCGTTCGTGATTTCGACGGCATCTCGGTGCACACATTGCTCAACATTCAGCGGCTCTTCCCGAACTATTTCAAAAATATTGTATTCATTTCCGTGGGCGTCATTGACACTGGCCAATTCAAAGGTCACACTGAAGTAGAAGGGCTCAAAAAGAAAACCGAGGAGGCGCTCAAAAGCTTTGTCGAGTACGCGAACTGCTTAGGGTGGTATGCAGAATACCGCTATGCCTTGGGGGTGGATCTCATCACCGAATTGGAAGCGCTTTGCGATTCAGTGGCTAAGGAGTTTGCGCGCGTTGTCTTTTTTAGTGGTCAGCTGGTCTTCCAGAAAGAAAATGTCTTCACGCGCGTGCTCCACAATCACACTCCTTACACGCTTCAACAGCGGCTGCAATTTGCCGGACGCGACATGATGATATTGCCGATTCGCGTTTTCGCCCAAGCATAACGCTGCGCTCGTTCGTTTGCGCCGCGTATTCTGTACGAACAACTTTGTTTTCTGGTCTCTCGTGCGACGCGCACCGAGCGTTTCTTGCCTTGACAGCCTGGGGTGAAGTTGTTAGATAGAACGAAATTTTTCACCTGGGATCGGCACACAAAAACGGGGGAATTATGTTGGACAAAGAAGACGAGTTGCTCAACAGCAAACAGGTCGCGACGATATTGGATATGAGCCCGGACACCGTCAATGAATTCGCCCGGAAAAATATTTTGCCGGCGTTCAAAAAAGGAAAACAGTGGCGTTTCCGGCGGCGCGACGTTTCAGTTTTCTTCAGTAAGCAGCCAAAAAATATTCGTGATGCTTAATCTCAGGAGGGCTTAGTGGGAAAAATGGCAGATATCGAGGCACACGAGAGCAAGCTCTACTCGGAGCTGGCCCCGGTTTACGACAAAGTCTTCGGCAAAATCTTTTACAATCGGCTGGAACGCGTCATCGAGGACCTCGATATACCGGCGGGGGCCAAGGTCTTAGAGGTGGGCGCTGGAACCGGCACTTCATTTCCCGCCTACCCGGCCCACTGCAGTATCACTGGCGTCGATCTCGCGCCGGATATGCTGGCGCGCGCGCAGCGGAAAATTGAGGAAAACGGTTGGTCCCATTTCAAGGTAATGGAAATGGATGCGCTCGATTTAAAGTTCCCCGACAACACTTTCGATTACGTGATGGCGTTTCACGTCGTGACAGTGGTGCCCGATCCCGTGCGTATGATTGCGGAGGCCAAGCGGGTGTGCAAACCCGGCGGCAGAATCGTCGTGGTCAACCACTTCACGAGCGAGATACCCCTGCTGGGCGCGTTCACCGAGGCGTTGGATCCGGTGACCCGCTGGTTGGGCTGGCGCACCGATTTGAAGCTCAAGCCGTTCGTCGAAACCAGCAATCTCAAGGTCGAGAAGATCTATAAATTGAGCAAGACTTCGTTATACACGGTGCTGCTCTATCGAAAAGAGAAGCAGTCCTTTCAAACGACTCGCGAACTTTAACGGCTCGCGCGGTCAACCAGATTTCCGCTCGATCAACGAGCGGCACAGATAACTTATTGAACGATGGCTGGACGGGAAACGTTAGCACTTGCGCAATTGGGGGAGTGCTAACGGGGCAAGTCTTTGGAAGCTTCCTTTTTGGTTTCTTTGCTCGCCTCTTCTTCTTCGCTGCCGGTTACACCCTTTTTGAAATCGCGGATCGCCTTCCCGAGCCCGCTGCCGATCTGCGGCAGTTTGCTCGGACCGAAAATCACCAGCGCGATCACCAAAATCACCATCAGTTCAGGCACGCCGAGTCCAAACATGAATCCTCCTAGCCTTTACGCTTCAACCCGAAGAATACCGCGTTATCACCGCGTTGCACAAGCAACAGGATACGCTCACCACGCCTGCCCTGTCGGGTAGCGCGCTCAAAGTCCTTTACATTGGTAATCGCCCTCTGGTTTACTTCTCGAATCACGTCGGCCGGCTCAATACCGGCTAAGTCTGCGGGACTGTCCGGCTGAACCTCGAGCACCAGTACGCCTCGCGTCGAAGCGAGACCTAAGCGGCGCGCCGCTTCAGGAGTGATGCGCTGGACGCGCAAGCCAAGCCCGTCATCTCGGCTTTCGAGCTGTTGATTGGGATCATCTTCCGGCAATTCGCCGATTTTCACCGCAATCGTTTGCTCTTTTTTCTCGCGCAGGATTTTCATGGTAATCCGCTGGCCAGGCGGAGTCTCCGCGATAATCGCGGGAAAGTCATGGCTCTTGGGCACAGGCTTGCCGTTGAATTCGATAATAATGTCGCCGGTCTTGACGCCGCTCTCGGCCGCCGGACTGTTTTCCGTAACTTCGGTCACCAGGGCCATTTCCGCGCGGCCGCGAGGCAAACCGAGCGACAGCGCGGTTCCGGGCGTGATGTCCTGCGCGCGCACTCCGAGCCAACCGCGTACCACACGGCCGTTCTTACGCAACTGCTCGATGACTTTTTTGGCGAGCTCGATGGGGATCGCGAAGCCGATGCCGACATTGCCGCCGGACTGGCTGAAAATTGCGCTGTTGACGCCGACCACTTCTCCGAGAGCATTGATCAACGGACCGCCGCTGTTTCCTGGATTGATCGAGGCGTCGGTCTGAATAAAGTTGTCATACGGCCCCGCGCCAATCACCCGCCCCTTCGCGCTCACGATCCCCGCTGTAACCGTGTGTTCGAGGCCGAACGGATTACCGATCGCCATCACCCAGTCACCGACTTCGAGCGCGACAGATGCGCCAAGCTTGGCGAACGGCAGATTACCGTTGGATTTTCTAATCTTGATCAGCGCCAAGTCGGTGCGCTCGTCTTTGCCGACGAGGCGCGCCTCGTGCTCGCTTTGGTCGGCGAGTTTGACTTTGATCGTGTCCGCATAGCGAACCACATGATAATTGGTCAAAATTTCGCCGTCCTTGTTAATCAGGATACCCGAGCCGAGGCTGCGGAGGTTGTTCTCGCGCGGTGTCGATTCACTGAAAAACCGGCTGAAGAATTCCTCGATCGGATCATTTGATGAACGCGACGACCGCTGGAGCGCAGTCGCAATATTGACCACCGCCGGCATGGTTTTCTTGGCGATTGCCGCAAATGAGGGCGGACGCGCGCCGTCGACCGCGAATGCCGCCGCAGAGCTCCTGCTCGTCGCAAATCCGATGAACAAACATGCCCAGAGCGTCAGCCTGAGCCATCTCCATAGCCGCGGCTGGATGCTTTCGCATCTGTCAACTTTACTGTGTCTCACCCGAGCAATCCCCGCGCCATACCCTAGCAAATTTCTGGCAGCGGTTTAAACCTGACCGAATCGAGCACCCGCCAATTGCAAATTGACCTCCTTGCCGTTATGAAAAGTGATCTTTTGCTGTTCGCTCATGAAACCCGCGCCCATTGACTACGATATCGTTCGCGAGATGCTGCGCACCGCCACGCCCGATCGTATCCTAAGATTCATCGGCAAAAGTCATCCCGCCGACATCGCGCTCTTGTTCAAGGGACTGCAGCCCTTCGAGGTGCGACAGCTCTTTGACATCCTGTTCTCCTCGCGGCGCGCCGACAAAACGCTGAAGGAGCTGCCGCCGGAGCTTTTGCCGGATATTCTCGAACTGATTGACGACGAGAAAATCGGGCGGCTCATCGTTCGGGCCGATCCCGATGATGCGGTGACGTTCATCGATAGTCTGCCCGATAATCGCCGCGAAAAAATTCTCGCGCTCCTCGATCCGGAGCGTCAGGCCGCGGTCCGTGAGCTGATCAATTATCCTGAAGGCACTGTCGGCAGAATCATGACGACTGATTTTATGGCGCTGCCCCCCGACACCACCGCCCAGGGTGCCATCGATAAGATTCGTGAGCGCGGGGAATTGGAATCTTTTTTTTACCTTTACGTCGTCGATGAAACGGGCAAACTGGCGGGCGTCGTGCCAATCCGCAATCTCGTGATCGCACCGCGCGACCGTAAGCTCTCGGACATGATGATTGCCGATCCGGTCAAAGCCAATGTGTTCATGGATCAGGAAGAAGCGGCGCGCTTGGTTTCGCGCTATGAACTTTTGGCGCTGCCGATCATCGATGAAGCGGGCCGCCTGGAAGGAATTATCACCGTCGATGACGTTATCGACATCATTAACGAGGAAAGCACCGAAGATATGTACAAGATGGCCGGGTTAGCCGAAGAGGATCGCGTGTTCACGCCGATTTCCCGATCGGTAAAGAAACGCCTGCCGTGGACCCTCTTGAATCTGGTGACCGCCAGCCTGGCTGCGTCTGTGGTGGGCTTTTTTGAAGGGACCTTGCACGAAATTCTCGCCCTGGTCACGTTCATGCCGGTCATTGCCGGGGTCGGCGGTAACGGCGCGACGCAAACGGCCACAGTCATTATCCGCGCCATCGCGTTGGGTGAGTTGGAATTCGCCTCTGCCTGGAAAGCGATCGTGAAGCAGGTTTCGGTAAACATCTGCATCGCGCTTGCGGCTGGCGCCCTGATCGCATTGGCCGCTATTTTGTGGAAAGGCAACCCGTTTCTCGGCGCGGTGCTCGCCAGTGCGATGATTTTCAATCTCGGATTGATGGCGGGATTGGCGGGCGCGGTGATTCCGCTCCTGTTAAAAGCGCTGAAATTCGATCCGGCCCTCGGCGCCGGCATAATCGTCACGGGGCTAACCGATGCCTTTGGATTCCTGTCGTTTCTCGGTCTCGCTACTTTTTTCCGGACGTATCTCGTTAGCTAGCGCGCGCATTCTCGAGCGCTTCTGCCTGGGGCTTGGCACTTTGTTGGAAGAGATAGATCACTCCGCCGATCAGGCTGTCGCAGGCAACCACCAAGAAGAGCAATATTCCGAAGGCGATCGCCTTTTCGGTGCCGATGCCGATGACGGACAAAAGCACGACATACCCGCCCTCGCGTAAGCCGAGGCCGTTTAGACTGATCGGGATCGCCGCAAAAGTTCCCACCAGAGGGTAGACGATAAGCGCGAAGGAGAACGGCACATTCAAATCGAGCGCGCGGCCCATCACCACATGCATCCAGGCCTGCACCAGATGAATTGCTAGTGAGAGAAGCGCGGCGTTAACCAACGCGCGCCAATGTTTTCGGTACGCGCTGAATGCAAGCCGCAGTTTGACAATGAATTGATGACTGTCGGTGGGCAGCAGGCGACGCACGAGCGGCGTGATCAGTACGCCGACGAGCAAACCCAGCGAGAGGAGAAAAGTCGCGACCCGCGCCGAATGCGGCACCGCGTAATTCGGAAACAGCAACAAGCCGGCGGCGCCTAGCCAGACGAGCACAACCATGCCGATCGCCCGATCCATAAGAACCGACATTGTGGCGTGCATCGTGGTCACCGATCGACCTTTCACCCGTGCGTTTTCATCGCGCACGAGATAATAAACGCGGCTCACGTCGCCGCCCACGGTGCCGGGCGCGAAAAGATTGAAAAACATACCGATGAAATAGTAACGGACGATATCCGTGAATGGCGTTTTAACGCCCAGTGGCCGCGCCAACGTCGTCCAGCGAATCGCGCTGACGCCTTGCGTCACCAGGTAAATCAGCAGTGCTAACGCAATGTAGGAAAAGTTCGCGGTCGCGAAGGTATGCAGAAACCGTTCAATGTGAATGCGCGCGAGAAGATATCCCAGCAGGCCGACGCTGACCAGCAGTTTTAAAAGCAGCACCAGAATCGGCTTGGCTTTCTTCATTGGTCTAGCGGCGGGTTGATAAGAATTTGCGAGTCATCTCTGGCGAGACCGTCCACCATGACTTTTCGACCCACCACATGAAGACGGCCTTCGGCGTAAAGTTGGATCGCGCGCGGATAAATTCGGTGTTCCTGCTTGAGAATTCTTTGCGCCAATTGCTCCTCGGTATCGTCGGGAAAGACCGGAATGACCGCTTGAATGATGATCGGCCCTTCGTCGCATTCTTCATTGACGAAGTGGACGGTACATCCCGAGAAGCGCACGCCGTGCTCCAGCGCTTTCTTTTGCACCTGCAATCCGGGAAAGGACGGCAACAATGCCGGATGAATGTTCATGATCCGGTTCGAGAAAGCGGTTACGAAGACCGGTGAGAGCAGGCGCATAAATCCCGCGAGCGCAACCAGTTGCACACCGCGCGCGCGCAGCAGCTCAACAACGGCGTGATCGTAAGCTTCGCGGCTGGGAAACGACTTGTGATCGAGTAATTGGGTCGGAATCCCATGATTTTTGGCCCGCACCAGGCCAAAGGCATCGGCTCGATTGCTCAAGACAACTTCTATTTTGGCATCGAGCCGCTTAGCCGCGATTGCATCGATGATCGCCTGTAAATTCGTGCCACCGCCGGAAATGAGCACCGCGATCGGAAGCTTCTCTGCCATGGCGCTTTGTCAGGAGCGGATGATCGCGCTCCGTGTTCCTTTGCGTATTTCGCCAATGACGTAACCGCGCTCGCCGAGTTTACTGACGGCTTGCAGCACTCGATCGCTGTGCCTTTTGCCGACGACGAGGACCATACCAAGCCCGTTGTTGAACGTGCGATCCATTTCATCCTGCGCGATCGCGCCGATTTTCTGAATCATCCTGAACACGGTGGGCACCGGCCAGCTCTGCCGCTCGAGCAGTGCGCGACGCCCGGAAGGCAACACGCGAGGCAAATTGCCAGCAATTCCGCCTCCGGTAAT